>CAMCQW010000080.1 GCA_945877045.1 Chryseobacterium gleum | reverse complement strand
AATGACAAAAAAAGAAAAAGCCAAGTATATTATCGATGTATTGGAAAACCAATACCCCGAAGTACCCATTCCATTAATTCATAGTGATCCATATACCTTATTGATTGCCGTTTTGTTGTCCGCTCAATGCACGGATGCACGCGTAAATTTAATAACCCCCATTTTATTCTCGAAAGCAAAAACACCACAGGAGATGATCCAATTATCACCGAATGAAATACGAGAAATCATAAAGCCCTGTGGACTTTCGCCGAAAAAATCAAGCGCTATACACGAATTATCAAAAATTTTATTGGACAAGCACCAAGGGGAGGTCCCTATTTCCTTTGAAGCACTCGAGGAGTTGCCAGGAGTTGGTCATAAAACAGCATCAGTTGTTATGTCCCAAGCATTTGGGGTTCCCGCGTTTCCGGTAGACACACATATCCATCGTTTATTAACACGTTGGGGAATTTCCAATGGTAAAAACGTAGTTGAAACAGAGAAACAAGCAAAAAAATACTTCCCGATTGAAAAGTGGAATCGATTACATCTTCAAATTATATTTTACGGGCGTGAATTTTCACCCGCTCGAAGTCCAAAAAAAGAAAAAGACAGCATCACCTTAAAAATTGGGACTCTAAAAGCGCTGAAGGAATTATGTTAAATTATTAACAACTGTTTATAACAAAAATTCATAACTTTTGCTTAAGTTTGGTCTTCCATCATTTTTCTCTCAAGTCGTTTTATTAATTTTGCTCTATGGATAATATTGAAAATAATCGTAAACCCAATGTGCGTATAAAAAACCCATCGGTTTTAACAGGAGACATTGGAAAAATACCCCCCCAAGCAACAGAAATAGAACAAGTTGTATTAGGAGCGATGATGCTTGAAAAAGAAGCCTTAAACGATACCATTAATATTATTACCAAAGAAAGCTTTTACGATCCTAGGCACCAATTCATTTATGGAGCGATGCATGATTTATTTGCAAGTACAAAACCAGTAGATTTAATTACAGTAACCGATAGATTACAGAAAAATGGCGAATTGGAGGCTGCTGGTGGCGTTGCTTATATTGCCCAATTGACCAATAGAGTTGCCTCCTCTGCACACATTGAATTTCACGCCAGAATTATAGCTGAAAAATTCATAAAGCGTGAACTAATAAAAGTAAGTAGTGAAATCATTCGTGATTCATATGACGATACGTTTGATGTATTTGATTTGCTGAACAAAGCGGAATCGAACTT
Source organism: Chryseobacterium gleum (assembly GCA_945877045.1). GTDB lineage: Bacteria > Bacteroidota > Bacteroidia > Flavobacteriales_D > Crocinitomicaceae > UBA952. Next base: position 6,749 of record CAMCQW010000080.1, on the reverse strand, counting down.
ATTTCAAATTGCTGAATCAAATATGACGAAGCAAGCTTCTAGCATGCAACATATTGTTGGCGATGCCATTGCTGAAATTGAAAAAGCACGAAATAATCCAGATGGCATCTCAGGTACTCCAAGTGGATTCCATGACTTAGATAAAATCACATCAGGATGGCAAAAATCTGACATGATCGTAATTGCTGCGAGACCAGGTATGGGAAAAACAGCCCTTGTCCTTTCCATGGCTAGAAATACAGCCGTTGATTATAACTTGGGGGTTGCGGTTTTTTCCTTGGAAATGTCTGCGGTACAATTAGTAAAAAGATTAATTGCTGGAGAAGCTCGTATTGACTCAGAAAAACTAAGGAAGGGAAATCTAGCAGACCACGAATTTCAACAATTACATAGCCGAATAACTGCTTTATCCGCGGCACCAATTTTCATCGACGATACCCCTGCTATTAGTGTTTTTGATTTTAGAGCGAAGTGCAGACGCTTAAAAGCCCAACATGATATTCAATTGGTTATTATTGACTACTTGCAATTAATGACGGCAAAAGACGGTAAGGGTTCTGGGAATCGTGAACAAGAGATCTCCAATATTTCTAGGTCTATTAAAGAAATTGCTAAAGAACTAAATATACCAATTATTGCCTTAGCCCAGCTAAGTAGATCAGTAGAGCAACGCGGTGGAGACAAGAAACCAATTTTATCAGATTTAAGAGAATCAGGAGCGATTGAACAAGATGCTGATATTGTATCTTTTATCTATAGACCTGATTATTATGGTATAGTAAAAGATGATGATGGTAATTCTAACCATGGAATCGGAGAAATAATAATTGCAAAGCATAGAAATGGAAAGACTGATCGTGTACGATTACGTTTTGTTCCAGAATATGCACGGTTTGAAAATTTAACGCAAGCTTATGACAACAATGATTCAACATTTGATAGTACATTTGAATCAGAAGCGAATACGTATACAATGCCTAGTAAAATGAGTGCGGAAAATGGCATAAATGATTTTTTAGATAATTCAAAAAAAGATAGTCCTTTCTAAAACAGCATGAAAAAAATCCTTATTCTCTTTGTATCCATTTGGTGGCTTTCTACTTGTTACGCTACGCAGTTATTAATCCCTATGGATGCCCGCCAAACAAATCATTTAAAAGCATACGGCATTGCCTATTGGACCTTAGAAAACGGCTTAACCATTGAATGGTTATTAAATTATCGTGGGGGGTCTTTTTTAATGCCACATTTAAAGACGATTGAAGAAGAATTAACAATCCGTGGGGTCAAATATGAAGTTTTAACGGATGGCCAAGTTAATTCAATAAAAAATGAAATTGGCAATCCAGCGGTGAACATGGAAATAGTACAATTAGAAAAAGCCCCAAAAATTGCTGTTTATTCTCCTCCAAATCTTCAACCTTGGGATGATGCTGTAACCATGGTTTTAGAGTACGCTGAAATAAAATATGATAAAATATATGATTCTGCCATAGTGATGGGTGCGCTTCCAAAATACGATTGGATGCACTTACATCATGAGGATTTCACAGGGCAATACGGTAAATTCTATAGCTCAGCAAGCGGACAAGCATGGTACCAACGACAAGTAATCAATGCTGAAAAAGATGCCAAATTACTAGGATATAAAAAAGTCTCCGAACTAAAATTAGCCGTAGCTAAAAGTTTAAAGAACTTCGTTATTGGAGGAGGATTTCTCTTTACGATGTGCAGTGGTACTGATAGTTTCGATATCGCTTTAGCAGCAGAGGAAACAGATATTTGTGAATCAATTTTTGACGGAGATAGATCGGACCCCAATTCTCAAAATGAACTGGATTTTACAAAAACCTTTGCATTTGAAGACTTTCATGTAAACAAAGACCCCATGGTTTACGAATATTCAGATATTGATGCTACCGACTTAAGAAACAATGGAATTATAACTGAGCAATTAGATGTATTTACGCTCTTTGATTTTTCTGCAAAATGGGATGTTGTTCCTACAATGCTCACGCAATGCCACACGAACATCATCAATGGCTTTATGGGGCAAACAACAGATTTCAACAAAGATTTTATCAAATCGAATGTACTCATTCTCGGCGAAAACAAAGCAGCGAATACAGCCCGCTACATTCATGGAGAATTAGGACAAGGAACTTGGACCTTCTACTCAGGGCATGATCCCGAAGATTACCAACATTTTGTTGGTGACCCAGAAACCGATTTGAATCTACACCCAAATTCGCCCGGATATCGACTCATATTAAACAATATATTATTCCCCGCAGCGAAAAAGAAAAAACGTAAAACATAATTTCATTAAAGTGAATTAATATCAAAAATAATTCATATACTTGCATATAATTACATAGGCAACGTCCTAATCCCATTCAAATCTTCCTTATAAAATCAAATCAATTTCATGGATCAAAAAGAATTAGAGAATAAAACACTTAATGATTTGCGTATTATTGCTGCCACTTTAGGCCTTCAAAATGTAGAATCCTTAAAAAAATCAGCTTTAATTAATACTATAATTAGTAGTTCAAGCGCAACAGTTGATCAAGACGATAAAATAAAAACGGAGCCAAAAGAAACTATTCCCAGCGGAAGAGAAAAACGGCCTAGAAAAGCAGCGCCTGAAAATAATACTTCTTCCATTCCTGCGATGCCAAAAATGCAAAAGGAAATAGAAATGAAATTGCCTGAAAGTGACCAAGCGATGTTTTCATTTGAAACCGAAGTAGAAGACACTGGTACTTCAATCGAGGTTCAAGCTATTGAAGAAATCACTGAGCCAGAAATTCAAGAAGAACAAGTAGATGAGAAAGTTCCATCCTTAGAATCTTCCTCTGAAAAAGATACTCATTCTCCCCGCCCGAATAGAAACCCAAATCAGAAACAAGGACACAACCAACAAGACAATCCAAATCAACGTCAGCCACATAACCAACAAGACAATCCAAATCAACGGCAGCCACACAACCAAGCATCTAATCCCAATCAAGATTCATCAACGCCATCACAGCAGGATCGTGAGCAACAAAGAAGAATGGATGAAAATTATGATTTAGTTGGAATTGTTTCTGCGGAAGGCGTTCTCGAAGTGATACAAGATGGATACGGATTTTTAAGATCCTCCGATTATAATTACTTACCCTCTCCCGATGATATTTATGTTTCTCAAAATCAAATTAAACTATTTGGATTAAAAACGGGTGATACCGTAAAAGGAACCATCCGTCCGCCGAGAGAAGGTGAGAAATTCTTTCCATTAGTAAAAGTAGAATCAATAAATGGACGCCACCCATCCTACATTCGCGATAGAGTTCCTTTTCAATACTTAACTCCCCTATTTCCGGATGAAAAGTTTAAACTCACAGGTCATGCCCAAGAGACATTATCGACAAGAGTAATGGATTTGTTTGCTCCAATAGGAAAAGGTCAGCGTGGAATGATTGTCGCGCAACCTAAAACGGGTAAAACGATGTTATTGAAAGACGTTGCCAATGCAATAGCGGCAAACCATCCAGAAACATATCTAATCGTTTTATTGATTGATGAACGTCCTGAAGAAGTAACGGATATGGCGAGAAGTGTAAAAGCAGAAGTTATCGCTTCTACCTTCGATGAACCAGCTGAAAGACACGTAAAAGTGGCAAATATGGTATTGGAGAAAGCAAAAAGAATGGTTGAATGTGGCCATGACGTTTGTATTCTTCTTGATTCAATTACGCGTCTAGCACGTGCATACAATACTGTATCTCCTGCTTCCGGAAAAGTATTATCCGGAGGTGTAGATGCGAATGCTTTGCATAAACCAAAAAGATTCTTTGGATCGGCTCGAAAAATAGAAAATGGTGGTTCCTTAACCATAATCGCAACCGCCTTAACAGAGACAGGTTCAAAAATGGATGAAGTTATTTTTGAAGAATTCAAAGGAACAGGAAACATGGAATTACAACTGGATAGAAAAATTTCTAATCGAAGAATCTACCCAGCGATTGACATTACCGCATCAGGAACAAGAAGAGAGGACTTACTCGTAAGCAAAGATATTTTGCAGCGTGTATGGGTGATGCGTAAATTTATTGCAGATATGAATCCAGTGGAAGCAATGGAATTCCTTAAATCACATATGGAAAACACCATTTCAAATGAAGAATTTCTTATTTCCATGAACAGTTAAGATGAAAATCCCAGTCAAAGTTGGAATTTGCACTGCATTTATTTGGATAGTAATTCGCTACGGTGCATACGCATTGGGATTATTTGAATTTGGAAATCCAAAAGCATTTGTGTTTCTCAACATGTTTCTATTAACCAGTGCTGTTTCTATTGGCTTATACCTTGTCAAGAAAAATCAAAAAGGAGAAAGTAATTTACTCTTAGATATAAAAACAGGAATGACTGCAGCGATGCCACACACTGTCATTATTAGCTGTTTCCTATTTATTTTTTATTCCTACATTCATCCAGGATACAACCAGCATCAAATTGAAGAAACGCGCAAATCACTTTCAGACAAGAAGTTTTTAACTGAATTAAGGAAGTCCAACCCATCATTAGAAAACAAGACTGATCAAGAATTAGTAAAGGAAGGCATCAATCAAACGAAGCAATGGACAAGTCCAAAATTCACCATGATTATTTCATTACTGGCCTTGTTAATGTATTCAACTTTTAACAGCTTAGTCATTGCGCTCATCTATCGAGGGGTGATATTCCGAGCTAGTTCAAACCATCAAATACAGCCTTAGAAATTTTATATCTTAAGGTCGCCATGTCAAACTTTTTATAATCATTTGTGGTGATTAAGGTGGAAAAAGCATATTGTTTTCCATTTTTAATAAGCATACCCACTAACCATCCAATATCTTCCGATCCTTGTTGTCCCCAACCAGACTTACAATAAGCAACGTATTGATACGAAAGATTATATTTCATTACTTGTAGAAGGCAATCGTAGGTAGATGGATTAAGCTTGTATTTTCTTTTAATGACATTGGTAAGAAATCCAACTTGATCTTGCATAGATGTCTTTAGCGTTCCATTTAACCAAAATTGGTCTATCGAATCCCCAATAGTTTTGTTTCCGTAATTCAATAGTTCAAGTCCCGCCTGCATTTTATCAAGTCCAATTTGTTTCGCAAGTTCCTGAAAATACCAAACGGTAGAATTCCGAAAAGCTTCATTTAACGTTTGATCAGCATTCCATTTGGTATTTTCCCGTTTTATACCATCCCATTTCATTAAAAAATTAGCGCTATCAATGACCCCATTTTCAAGGCCAATAATTGTATTAGCAATTTTAAACGTCGAGGCTGGCGTGTATGAATTATTTATTAAAGAATCGTTATAATACAAGTAGCTATTAGCTTCTACATCATAGACAAGAACTGAAAATTGATAATCCATACTTTTAAATAAGGACAAATCCAATTCTTTAGATTTCTTCACATTGAATTGCGTATAGGCAAATGAATGCAAAAACAATAATACGAAAGATAAGGTGCTAGTTCTAACCATTTGATGCCAATTTTTGTATTATCTCCTCCCCAAGCAATTCATAATCAATACCATCAAAATTACCGGATGACATTAGTAAAAGAACTGCATCGTTCCAATTTTCGGAATAAATATAATTTAAAAAATTAGTACTGTTATCATAAACTGAAATATTTCCACCAAAACCATCAAAAATATTTTCAGTTGAAATTGGTACTAATTTTTTATGGGCAACTACGTCAGGATTAAAATAAACTATAGAGACATCTGCAGCTAACATTGTGTCTTTATAATGGGGTAAAAACTCTTTCTTTAAGGAAGAAAATGTATGTAATTCCATACAAGCTACCACTTTTCGAGTTGGATATTGTTGTTTTATTGCTGCAGTTGTAGCGCGTAATTTAGAAGGTGAATGCGCAAAATCCTTAAAAAACGTGAAATTCTTTGATTCGACTACTTTTTGAAGCCGTTTTCCAGCTCCCTTAAAATCATTCATTGAAAGTAAAAAATCAGTATTTGTAATCCCCATTGATTCAGCCAAGTACATTGCCCCAACGAAATTTTGTAAATTATGATTACCAAAAATAAATAATGGATAGAATGCACCATTATATTTCATAATCGTTCCATCTGGAGTTGGCGTAAATTCAGGCGTTTTATATGAAATTGTCTGCAATGAATTTTCATATTTCTTACCCAGTAGATTTACAGTAGGATCTTCTTCATTGTATATCAATTTGCCATTTGGGGAAATTAAGGAGCAAAAAATATCGAATTGATCACAATAATTTTGAAAAGTTGGAAAAACGTTAATATGATCCCAAGCAATACCACTAATTAATGCAATATTGGGATGATACAGATGAAATTTAGGTCGACGATCGATTGGTGAACTGAGGTATTCATCCCCTTCTAAAACCATAAATTGAGCATCGTCAGTTAGTTTAACCATGCAATCATAGCCCTCCAATTGAGCACCAACCATATAATCAACGTTGACACCTAATTTTTTCGTAGCATGTAGAAGCATGGAAGTAATCGTTGTTTTTCCATGACTTCCACCAATCACGATTCTTATTTTTTCCTTGCTTTGTTCGTACAAATATTCAGGGTAGGAGTAAATAGGAATGTTCAAGGATTTCGCTTCAAGTAACTCAATATTATCTTCTCGAGCATGCATGCCAAGAATTACCGCGTCTAATCCAGGATGAATTGCAGTAGGATCCCACCCTATT
>CAMCQW010000079.1 GCA_945877045.1 Chryseobacterium gleum | reverse complement strand
CTTATATCTATGGAATAGAAGGAGCGCTTGCTGGACAAATCAACAAATACATTTCGGTCATAGGAACAGTGAATTACACGAAGGGTCGCATAGCAACTGACTCAGTGCCTTATCCTTTAGATCATATTCCACCCGTTTTCGGAAAGTTCAGTGTTATTTCTGCTGTTAATCGATTAAGAACAGAGTTCTTCGTGAATTATGCAGGATGGAAGCGAGTTGTTGATTACAACATGATTGGAGAGGATAATTTTGCTTATGCAACAGTTGATGGAATGCCTTCCTGGTTTACTTTAAATGCACGCGTATCCTATTCGATCACAAAGGCTATTAGTTTGCAGGTAGCTTGTGAGAACATCTTAGATCAAAATTACCGTCAGTATGCCTCCAACATATCAGCACCAGGAAGGAATTTTATTCTAACGCTAAGAGGTAATTTTTAAAAATAAAAAGACTAAAGTAATTATTAGAATTCCTTTACGGCTCTAGAACAAAGAGTGCAATTGCTCAATTGTTTCCAATTACTTGTTGTAATCCCTCCGGGTGTCCCGAAATATTTAGACCAAGCATTGTTATTTCCGCCTAAAGTTGAGGTCCAATAATCTCTTGATTGAAATCCACCAATGGTAGCTTTTTGTGTGTACATCAACTCTAATTCAACTTGTACAGGAAGTCTCCAACCAGCTCCTCCTTCGGAATAGGCTTCACAAGCCGCTTTTGATTGACCCCAATCTAAATGTTGGGCGAAGGTAACTTGATCGGCAAGCGCAGCCACTAAGCCATGCTCTTTTGTAGCGTCAAGTTGGATAACAATTCCACCAAGACAATTCTGTCCTAATTCATAGGTAAGAGTTTTACTCTCTTTCTTACATGCTGATAAGGCAAATAAGGAGCTTAGAAATAGGAAAATTGTTTTTTTCATCATTTGAAATTTATTTGTTCGGAAGTAAAGAATAAAAAACAAATGACATTATAATTTCCAAAATTAATCAATGCATTCTTCCAATATGGGCGCTGCCTTGCCCGCTTCACCCCTTGTTTTTTAGTAAGACATTTGTCTATTTTGGTTCGTGTTTGGATTTGTAAGACTTGTAAATGTGAAATAACATGTAAAGTTGGGGTTATTTCCCAAGTATAATCTTAACGAATTCAGATTTATTATAAAACACCCATTTCCTTTTATAGTACTCAATGAGAAAGCCAATTAAAAAATTAAAACATAAAAATATAGCGAAAACAATCAACTTACTTGGAATTATCTTTATTAGACGATCAGCAAGTAAATGATACAAAAATAAATGTGAGAAATAAAGGAACAAACTTAACTTTCCGAAAATGGAAAGAAAATTCAAAACTTTTGTCTCCAATATTGATTTCCAGGACATTAATAAAGCTATGAAAAATATAGCTATCGGAAAATAAATAATGTTAGCAGGATAAAATATTTCTACTGCAAAAGGTCTTAGGTTAAAATTATAATTGAGAACGCAAAACAATGAAAATAGAGATGTAAATAATACTAACGAGACAATCTTAACCACTGTGTTATTTAAGTTAATGTTTTTGAATAAATTTCCTGCTAATGGGAAAAAAAGCCAAGGTAAAATGGGGAACCAACCACCAATAAATAAATTATAAAAAACACCTGTAATCGAATATTTTTCTCCTAAATAGGGTTCGTCTATAGAAACCCGATATAGATTAAAATTATCGATTAAAATAACTGATAATACAAGAGAAACTAAAATAACGAGCCTTAACTTTTTATCCCATTTTTTCATCATGAAAAGTAAGATAAGAGAAATCCCTATTGTATAAAGTACATCAAATGAATAAAAAGGGTAAACATTCCAAATAAAAACATCAATTAGGGATGCGAATATAAAAATAATTAAAACCCTCTTTAAAAGACTCGCAAAACTAGTAGTAATACTAAAATTATAACCAACTAAAAATAAGAATATGGGAGCCGCAAGAGATGATGTAATTCTCTCAAAAATAGATAGTTCAAATCCTGTAAAATGGGGTAGAAGGTGGGCATAAAACATGATTACAATCGCCACCCCCCGAATTACATCTATACTTTTATTTCTACTTGGAATATTATGCATGCTAATTCATAGCTTCAAAAGTGAAAAACAGAAACCCACCAAAAAATAAAAATGATAAAATCATCATACCTATAAAATCATTTTTAGTATTATTGGGAAGTTTCATTCTTTGCTCGATTATAGCAAAAGCTGCAATAAGTGTAATCACTAAAATAGTAAGAAAGTGTAATTTATCAGATAAATTCAAGGAATTTTGAATGGGTAAAATACCATCAGTAACGTATTTGTTACCAACGGTAGTAAATAAAGATCCTACGATTAATCCAATCTTTTCCTCTGAATTTTCATTAGGGTATAAAAGACTAGTTAATGCAAGAATGAAGGCTAGTAATAGAGTTAGAAATAATTTAAAGTATAAATTCATAGCATTTCTACTTATATTCATATCAAGACAAACGGTTGGATATGAAATCGATTCTTTGGAAGTTAAACTGCCGAAATTTGACCCGTAATTGATTGATTTTTTATAAAACTTTGTTTTGGTTTTCCACCCCTCAATATATTCAGGTATAATTTGGGAATGTTCTTTATCCAAAATTATGTTAAGATCATTGGTAGAATAATTTGCAAACTCAATATTTAAGGTTAATTTTTGCTTGTCAAAAGGAAAATTTGAAACATTAAAAAAGTTCAAAATAGTAGCACTTACTTTACATTCAATGTGGTACATACCAGTTTTGCTCGAGTCAATAAAAACGTTTGAAAATTGAGTGCTAATAGAATGACTAATATCAATTTCATCTTCAGGTTTAAAAATACCATCCTTTGAATTAATCCAAATCCAAAAAACAATTTCGTACTTACCATTAACAAAATCAATACCATGAACAGACTCTATGTAAGTACCGAAAGTTACTTCTTGTTTTTTATCATCTGTTTGACCAACAGAAACATTTAACGTATGAAGAAATATAACTAAAATTAAATATTTCATTTCATTATTTGCTTGTATAAAATTACGAATAAAAAACAAATAGCACTATAATTTCTTCAAATGGACGAAACTATGTTGCAAATATAGAAGCTGCATTGCCCGCTACACCCCTTATTTTTTAGTAACGTATTTACCTGTTTTGGGTAGATAAAAGAAGTTAAAAAGTGTTTCTTGCTTTTTTACTGCAGTGATTGTTGGCTCATAGATGAATAAATCCGCATTCTTTGGAATGGTACCTAACACTCCTTTTTTAATAAGTATGTCTTTTGATTCGCAATAAGAACCTTGCGCATAATCAAATACAAAACATTCGTTTTCTGAAGTTCCTAAACCGTCAAAGTTTTTCCATTGAAAGATTCTAAGCGGTGTATGGTTTGAAATGGTATAGAAATCTTTATAGCTGGCATTTCGTATTCTAAAATCAATCAGAATGTCTTTATAGGAGGAAGATGTGATGTTTTCAAAACTAACTTTTAATGGTAGCATCGGTGAAGAAGGAATAGCAAGTGGTGGAGAAATTAAGTTGAGACCACCGTCGAAATAGAAAAAGTAATTGTAGTTCCCCATAAATCCTAATTCAGCTTTCTTTGCTGGATTGGGGGATTTCATAGCTTCATCCATCGCAAATTGATAACGATTCACTAAAATAACGGCATCTTCCTTGTCGTCTCCATCTAAGTTGTTTTTTAAGATGCTTAAGGTGTATTTTTCTGTGGCGGGAATTCGCAGTGCTGATTCAATGTGCCTCTTTGCATAGGTAGAAAGATCACCGTTGTCTTGAGGTAGTTCATTTACTGAAACAACTTCTTTTTCGATTTCTTCTTTGCAAGAAAAAAGGAATAGGAGCATGGGAATTAGGAGTAGTAAACTGCTCAATTTCATAAGTGTATTCATGCCTTTCATAGCGTATTAAATCGTTTTTTGATGAGATCTAGTACAAATTGCAATTGACTTTCTCTTGATAGATTGGAATTGTCAAGTTCGATGGCATCTTCCGCTTTTATTAAAGGACTAATTTCTCTTGTTGTATCAATTAAATCGCGTTCATTTAGGTTAGCTGCAATGTCCTCCAACGAGGTTTCTAGGTCATTTACCAGAAGTTCTTTGAATCTTCTTTCAGCTCTTATTTTGGGATCTGCGGTGACAAATAGTTTAATATCTGCTTTTGGAAAAACGATTGTCCCTATGTCTCTTCCATCCATAATAATTCCACCAAATTCACCTAGTTTTTGTTGTGTTTTTACCAGTTTGCTGCGCACCTCTTTCAAGACAGCAATTTTTGATACAACGGCTGCTACGTCAGGCTTTCTAATTTCAGTTGAAATATTCACACCATTTAAGAGCAGATCGCTTTCGAATTTTTCTTTGTTATAAACAAATTCAAGGTTGATTTCATCTAATCGATTAATCAAGAGTTCTGTATTGGCAACGCCATCGAAAATCAGCTTGTTTTGCAGTGCGAAATAGGCAATTCCTCTATACATTGCACCTGAATCAACGAAAATGTAGTTCAATTCTTTCGCTAGATCTCTAGCGAGTGTACTTTTTCCGCAGGAAGAAAATCCGTCAATAGCAATAGTGAGTTTTTTCAATGGCTTTATTTGAAGTTCAAAAATAGGAATTCCAATCGATTATTAATAATTCGATGCTTACTTGGATGCAGGCTTAGCCAATTTTTTCTTTTAAAAATTTTCCTGTTGAATTATTTTCTAACGCAATGAGTGTTTCAGGTGTCCCAGCAAATAATAAATTCCCTCCTTCTTCACCACCCGTTGGACCTAAATCAATGATCCAGTCCGCGCATTTAATTACTTCAATGTTGTGTTCAATTACAAGGATGGAATGTCCTTTATTGATTAATGCGTAGAAGGCTATCAGTAGTTTTTCGATATCGTAGAAATGTAATCCGGTGGTAGGTTCGTCGAAAATGAATAGGGTAGGTGCGGTTGTACCTTTTGAAAGAAAGGATGCTAATTTTATTCTTTGTGCTTCACCACCACTCATTGTGCTAGAGGATTGTCCGACGTTTAAATACCCAAGACCAATATCAACTAAAGGTTTAATTTTTGCGGCAATTTTCTGTTCAGTTTTATCTAAAACGGCATTAAAAAATTCATAGGCATCAGTAATATTCATAGAAAGTAATTCGTGAATGTTGATCCCACGATAGCTTACTTCTAAGGTTTCTGCCTTGTACCGCTTTCGCTTACAGGTTTCGCAGGGAAGTTCAATGTCTGCCATAAATTGCATACCAACGGTGATTATCCCTTCTCCTTCGCACATTTCACAACGTCCTCCTTCTACATTAAAACTGAAAAATCCCGGTTTATAAGCACGCATTTTGGCTAATGGTTGGTTGGCATAGAGTTCACGGATGTCATCAAAGGCTTTTACATAGGTAATTGGATTACTTCGGGATGATTTTCCTATTGGATTTTGATCTATAAATTCAATGTTCTGTATTTTCTTTAAATCGCCTGTTAAGGTGTCAAATCCAATGTTTAATGCGCTAGTTAGACCTAAATGTGCCCGGAAAGCTGGGTATAAAATTTCTTTTATAAGGGTTGATTTCCCCGAGCCAGAAACGCCTGTAACGCACACTAAAGAATTCAAAGGAATGTCAACAGTAATGTTCTTTAGATTATTTTTCCTGGCACCTGTTATACTTATTTTGTCGTTTGAAAATCTTCGTTTAGTTGGAAGTGGAATACTTTTCTTTTGTGTTAAATAATCAGCTGTCAAACTATTTTTGGCCTTTGATAGTTCTTTAAATGTCCCTTGGAAGACTACTTCTCCACCAAATTGACCAGCATATGGTCCGATATCAATGATGGAGTCTGCAGCTCTCATTATTTCTTCTTCGTGTTCCACAATTAGAACTGTATTTCCTAATTCAGTAAGGTTTTTTAATACAGAAATTAACCGTTGAGTATCGATAGGGTGCAGACCAATAGACGGCTCGTCTAAGACATAAATGGTGCCCACCAAACTGCTTCCTAATGCTGTGGCTAAATTAATTCGTTGAGATTCTCCGCCAGATAAAGTATTGGACGCCCTGTTTAAGGTGAGATAGCCTAAACCAACATTTTTTAAAAACCCTAATCGTTGGATTATTTCAGGTAATATGCGTTTGCTAATTGTCCTATCGGAATCGCTTAATGTCAAATTAGAGAAGAAATCATAACATTGACTTATCGGAAGAAGAACGATATCTTGTATCGAATACTGTTCAATTTTTACATAACAGGTGTCTCCACGTAATCGTGTGCCCAGGCATTCGGGACATTCTGTTTGACCTCTATATCTCGAAAGCATGACTCGGTATTGAATTTTATATACTTGACTTTCAATGAATTTAAAGAATTTATTTAAACCAATAAAGTAGGTATTCCCATCCCATAGAAGCTTGTATTCCTCAGCTGTTAATTCTTTCACTGGGCGATGGATTGGAAAATCGAATTTTTTCGCATTATATATTAGCGCTTGCAAGTATTCTCCCATAATCTCCCCTTTCCACGGGGCAATCGCATCTTCATAGATACTTAAGCTCTTATTTGGAAAAACTAAATTCTCATCAATTCCCAACACTTTTCCATATCCTTCACATGTTTTACAGGCCCCAAAAGGGTTGTTAAAGGTGAAAAAATGAATGCTGGGTTCTTGAAATGTCATTCCATCTAGTTCAAATAAATTATTGAACCAACTAATGGTATTGTTATCAATATCTAATAGCCCACAAGATCCTTTTCCTTCTTGAAAAGCCAATTGAATGGAATCTATATAACGTGCATCATTTTGGAAATTATCGGTTTCTATAACGATTCGATCAATCACAATTAATCCATCAGTTAAGGGAGTTTGATTGTTTTCTAGCGCTGATAAATTGCTAATTTCATTATTTAAGTAAATTCTATTAAATCCTTTATTTATAAGTAATTGTATTTTTTTTTCTGATCCTGAATGGCTCGAATCAATAATGGGACAAACAATCGCAAGTTTCCGTTTGTCTGGATAGCTATTTAGTGCTTGTAAGACATCTTGAGGGGTATGTTTTTTTACAAGTTGATTGGATATGGGCGAAATTGTAAGTCCAATTCGTGCAAATAATATTTTTAGATAATCGTATATTTCTGTTGTTGTGCCAACTGTTGACCTTGGATTACTAGTAATTACTTTTTGTTGAATGGCAATACTAGGTGCTATACCTTTTATATAATCCGTTTCGGGTTTATTTAATTTACCAAGGAATTGCCTTGCGTAGGATGACATGCTTTCAATGAATCTTCGCTGTCCTTCTGCAAAGATGGTGTCAAATGCTAAAGATGATTTGCCAGAACCTGAAACTCCTGTGATTACAGTAAGTTCTTTGTGATTGATCGATAAATCAATGTTTTTTAAATTATGGACCCTAGCTCCTTTTATTTCAATTTTTGTTTTCACCGGTGCAAAGGTACGAGTTGAAGATAAAATTTGAAGTGTAAGTATATTTTTTTATACTTTTAGAGCGAATAAAAAATTACAAGATGGATTTCAGGTCATTATTTCGTAAAAAATCGGCTACAGTATCAGCGCATGATGAAGGCGATGGCCACGGTCATGGCCTGAGTAAAGTATTAACTGTTCGTGATCTTACGTTCTTTGGAGTTGCTGCAATTATTGGTGGTGGAACATTTAGCGCCATTGGTAATGCCTGTTTTTCTGGAGGACCTGGCGTAGTTTTGTTGTATGTTATTTGCGCTATTGCGTGTGGATTTACTGCCATGTGTTACGCAGAATTTGCTGCACGAGTTCCGGTATCTGGAAGTGCTTATACGTATGCCTATGTTTCCTTTGGTGAATTGTTTGCTTGGATTATTGGATGGGCTTTACTCATGGAGTATTCAATTGGAAATATTTACATAGCTTTTTCATGGAGTGGATATTTTACCAATTTAATTCACGGTTTTGGTATTGATTTACCCACGTGGTTAACCATTAACTAT
>CAMCQW010000078.1 GCA_945877045.1 Chryseobacterium gleum | reverse complement strand
GGTCAGGAGGAACAATTTTTTAAAAATAAGCAGTTGGATACACGTCTTTTGTTTTATGATTATTTCTGGATTGATTTCAAAGAAGCTGCAAAACGTGGAAAAATACAAACAGCTGACGTAGATGCTCGAAATTCTTATAATTACTTACACGAAGATTTATCACAAAATCATCGTCGTGACCCACTTTCTAAGGATTATAAAAATAACGGCCTTCATCGCTCAACTTTAAACATTGATGGAAGTCAAGTAATGTTTGATTCAACGGTCTATAATGATCCGACGTTGATTGATCCAACTAATTTTTCTTCTGTTCCTACGGATGAAAATGGTGTAGCACTTATTGAAGGTGGTATTTTAATTAATCCGGGTCAAGATTTGGATTTAGGATACACAAACACAAAAGGTCAGCATAATGCGATTCGAGGGCATACAGATAGAAGTAGATTTATTATTAAAGAAAGAATTCACGTTTATCCTGATACAATGTGTTGGGTGAGGGATTTTACCTATTCTTTTCATGACCCAATGACGCAAAATTATTTTTGGCATACTGCTTATGATAATTATCCTGTTGTCGGTGTTACATGGTCACAAGCTAAAGCGTTTTCTGTTTGGAGAACACAATTATACCACAGCTGGTTGTTATCTAACGGTGATTTATTCGTAAACAATTTTAGATTACCTTCTGAAACTGAATGGGAAAGAGGCGCTCGTGGTGACTTAGATTTATCTCAGTATCCTTGGGGTGGTCCATACATTAGAAATGCTAATGGTTGTTTCTTAGCCAACTTTAAGCCAATGAGAGGTAGGTATTTTGAAGATGGTGGTTTCCACACTGTTAAAGTATATTCTTACAATCCAAATGCTTTTGGTTTGTATTGTATGGCTGGAAATGTTGCTGAATGGTGTTCAACAGCATACGAAGCGTCTTACAGCGAATTTACCCATGATTTGAACTCTGACAACCAATACGATGCAAAAGATGGTGATCATCCTATCAAAAAGCGTAAAGTTATTCGTGGTGGATCATGGAAAGATATAGGATATTATCTTATGAACTCAACACGTACATTTGAATATCAAGATACGGCTAAGTGCTACATTGGTTTTAGAAATGTAATGACGCATTTAGGACGTGGAGGAAAGGATCTAGAAGCAGAAAACGGAGAAGAAATCCAAAGTGATATTCAATTAAAATAAGTAAATCTGTAACAAATCAATTAATATAAGTTTAATTTAAAAATCTAAAAGTTATGAGTGGTAAGTCAGGCGGTTTTTTCGCATCAAAAGGTTACAAAAATTTAATGAAAATGGTTTATGGTTACGGTGCATCTGTAGTTATATTGGGTGCATTATTTAAAATCATGCACTGGCCATATTGTGATATAATGTTGATAATTGGTTTGACTACTGAAGCAGTAATTTTTGCTTTAAGTGCCATGGAGCCTTTACATGCTGAGCCAAATTGGGCTGTTTATTATCCATACCTTTTACCTGAAGACGAAAGACCACAAACTGCGGAAGAGCTTCAAGCATTTCCTAAGCCGATGGAATTAGCTGGAGGTGCAGGTGGTTCATCATCTACTGGGATTACAGAAAAATTTGACGAGCTTCTTGCCAATGCTAAAATTGATCAATCGCTTTTAGATCGTTTAGGATCTGCTATGCGTGATTTAAGTCACAATGCAGAGCAATTAAAAAGTGTTTCATCTGCAGCTACAGCTACAGATTCTTACGTTGCAAGTTTAGAAGCAGCTTCTAATAGAGTAACCGCTTTATCTTCTGATTATGAAAAAGCGTCTGTTGCTTTAGTTGGCATTACAGCGGCTCAAAGTGATGGAGAATCAATGGGTATAGCTATGCAAGGAGTTTCTAAAAACTTAACTGCTTTGAACAATGTTTATGAGCTTCAATTACAAGGTTCTTCAGCCCATTTAGAGGCAACACAAGGCTTCCAAAAACAAGTGCTAGAAATGATGAGCAATCTATCTGCTTCTGCAGAAGATACTCGTTTGTATCGTGAAAACATGGCTGTTTTGGCTCAAAACTTAACTGATTTGAACAATGTTTATGGCAACATGTTGAAAGCAATGAAAAGCTAATTTAACCAACAACCAAAATATTTAATTATAAACATTTAAAAACATAGATTATGGCTGGTGGTAAAGAAACCCCAAGACAAAAGATGATTGGAATGATGTACTTGGTACTTACAGCGCTACTTGCGTTGAATGTATCAAAGTCAGTTCTAGATGCTTTTGTTGCAATAGAAGAAAATATCCAAAGAGGTAACATCACTCAATTTGAGAGAGGTGATGCTGCAAGAAAAGACTTAGTGCAAGAAATGAACACTACGTTAGATGATGAAGCAGGTAAAGCTAAAAAGATTAAAATAAAGCAATACCTTGATTTGATTGCTAAAATTGATAAAGAAACTGGCTCGATGATTAAATTCATAGATGACATTAAAATGAAAATTTTAGAAAAAAGTGGTGAAAATGTAAAGGATTTTGGAAATAAGAAATTAGACAAAATAATTTGGATAAAATATAATACAAAAAAGCCTTTGCTTCCTATTAGAATGAACCTTCAAGCGGTTGAAGCTAAAGATCAATTTGATGTTCCAATGCATGAAATAATTGGTTCTGAAATTAAAGAATTAGACCCCACGAAAGATGGTTTTAAACTATGGAAAAAGTTTAATGCCTACAGAAAATTCATTGTTGAAACGACAGGTTCATATAAAGAAGGTGATAATGCGAAATGGATTGTTAAGGTTAAGGATATCAACACTTTTATTGATAATACTGATTTAACCAAGCAAATTAACAAGATGTTTAGTGCCCCCGGAAATAAGGTTAATAAAGAAGATTTAGCGGCATTATCTTCTATTTATGAGGAGTTGACTAAACAAGAATTAAATCTTCATGGTGAACAAGAAAATATTCATTGGATGTCTAAAACCTTTGATCACTCTCCTTTAGTTGGTGCAATAGCTTCCCTTTCATCACTTGAAAATGATATATTAGCAGCAAGAGCAAAAGCAGTTAACTTACTGAAGAGTAAAGTGACAACGGGCGAATATTCTTTCAATAAAATCCAAGAATTAGTAAGTGGCCCAGGTGTAGCTACTGCAGGTGAGCCTATTGAGTTAAAAGTAACTATGGCAGCTTATGATTCGGATAACAATCCTGTTGTTACTGGCCCAGGTTCAATTACCATTGAAAATGGAATTGGAACTGTTAAAACCACAGCTGCAAATAATGGAGAAATGAATTTATCTGGAACTGTTACTATTTACAATAAAGCAGGTGTTCCTAAACAAAGACCTTGGACGTGGAAAGTGCAAATTGTGCAACCTAACGGTTCAATTGCTTTACCTGAATTATCTATTATGTATACAGGATGGCAAAATAAAGTGGTTCCAGTTGCAGCAGGTGTAGTATCATCTTCTATTAGTGTTGCAGGTGGGTCAGCCACTCCAGCAAATTGGAGCGATGCGAACGGTAATTATAAAGGATACTATGTTAATGTAGCTCAAGGAACAAAGCAGGTTTCAATCACTTTGTCCGGTAAAGATAAAGATGGTAAATCTAGAAGTTTTGGAACTTTTAGATATAAAGTTAAGCCATTTCCAAATGCGCAAGTATCAGGTTCTACAATATCGAAATCTACAGGATTTATTGCTAACGTTAGCCTTGGCGCTGACTCACCGTTCACGGGTCTTGCATTCAATGTTATTGGTGGAACGATTGATGATGTTCCTTTTAGCGGTAAAGCAATTCCAGGAAGTGCTGTTTCAAAAGTACGCGTTGGGAAAAAAGTGGCGATTGAAATTTTTTACACTCGAAACGGTGTAAGATCACAAGTACCTGCTCAAGGAATTTTAAAAGTTACAAACTAGGAAATTATGAAAGCAACTATTGGATTAATTTATTTTTGTATTGGCTTGTCGTCTTTAGTAAGTGCACAAGGTGATCCGATGAGAGGGCCTTTAAATCAGCCTTCAAATGGTGTGATTGATGGTGTAGTTCTTCAAGAAGAATTGCCTGTAGGCGCTGCTCGGCCTTATGAATTCGTTCGCGCGGCAGATTATGCCTTTGCAAAAAGAGTTTATTCAAGAATAGATGCTCGTGAAAAAATAAATCATTCAATATTTTTACCATTCGATTCCTTTGATGGTGGTGATGGAGAATCTTCAACATATAGTCCTTCTAGTGTTAAGGAAGTTGATAATACGGCCTGGAATCGAAATCAAAGTAATTGGTCTTTGTGGACAGTTATTTTGAGGCACATACTTTTAGGTGATTTAACGGTTTATCAAGTTGCAAGTGATAATTATCCAACCTTAGAAGACGGTTATAGCTTGAAATATCCGGTTGTAAAAAATGCTAATTTTTCTGGTAATGATTATTTTCTTAATTCTCAATACAAAAAAATAATCTCAGATATTATTTCAGCTAACGGTAAAGGGGATGATTTAAAATTACCTCGAATGAGTGATCCTGAGGATACAATTATTGTTGTCAGAACGGATCAAACTCTTCAGGAATATTTGGATTCTGCTATTGCTGCGGATCCGGATTATGAGACTTTTTTAGCCGTAGATAAGGATAAATTTACAGCGTGGTGGGATGCAGCAATTGTTGGTACTGTAGTAAAAAAAGACTATAAAATAATGTATGCGGCATCTAATAGTATATTTGCATACAACATTAAAGAAGATTGGTATTTTGACAAGGAGTTATCTATGTTTGAGAAGCGTATAATTGCTATTGCGCCAGTTGCAAGGTACACTGTAGCAGAAGGACAGGCTGATGACGAGCGAGGCGACTTATTAGTTTACAATAAAAGTGGCAAAGCGTATCGTTACGATAACGGTTTCGAAGAGTATACAGATGAATGGGCTGAAAAAGAAATGTTTTGGTTGTATTTCCCTGAATTGAGAAATGTTATTGTAAATTATTTTGTTTATAATGATAAATCAGATGCGCAATGGATGTCTTTCGATGATTTATTTTGGAAAAGACGTTTTACAGGACAGATTTACAAAAGTTCTAATAGATTTGATCAAGAGATTGAAGATTATCGTTATGGCGTAGATGCTTTATATCAAGCGGAACAATTTAAAAATACGATGCGTAATTGGGAACATGATGTTTGGAATTATTAAGCATAATAAATTAATTAAAGCCCTGGCGAAAGCCGGGGTTTTTTGTTTTATTTTTGTCCTATGAAATCAATAGGACAGCGAATTACATTCGTTGATCATGCAAATAAAACGACAATTGTTATTGGTCCCGAAAAGAAATTTTTGGTGAGCTTAATGATGGGCGCATGGTTGGCCATGTGGTATGTTATCGGTATCACCTTAGTGTGGGCTTTTAATTCCTTGAAATTAACAGGTCAAGAACAAATAATTATTGTTGTATCGCTAGTGTTTTGGTTTTATTATGCTTTTCGTGTTACCAAGGCTTTTTTATGGCTTCAGTATGGAAAGGAAAAAATTAAAATTGATGAAGTTGGATTGCATATAAAAAAAGCAATCTCTAACTATGGAAAATCAACGGTGTATTATCATGAAAACATAAAACAAATTAACTTGATTTATCCTGAAACTAATTCAATACAAAGTGTTTGGGAATCCTCTCCTTGGATTAATGGCGGGGAAAGAATTCAATTTGAATACCTAAATAAAACGATAAGATTTGGAAAAAAAATAGATCCAAAAGATGCCAATGTATTATTAAATTTATTGGTTAAACGGAGTCGAGAATTTATAAAAAAATAAATATGTACGGAAAGATAAAATCATTTTTAGCTGAAGAATTACAATCTATTCAAGAAAAGGGATTGTTAAAAAAAGAGCGTGTTATTACAAGTCCTCAAGGTGCGAATGTGCAGGTAAGTTCAGGTGAGAATGTGGTGGTAATGTGTGCGAATAATTACTTGGGACTTTCTTCTCATCCGGAGGTAGTACAAGCTGCAAAAGACACCTTAGACACGCATGGCTTTGGCATGTCATCTGTGCGCTTTATTTGTGGAACCCAAGATATACACAAAACACTAGAACGTCAAATTGCTGAGTTTTATGGAACTGAAGACACCATTCTATATGCCGCAGCTTTTGATGCAAATGGAGGGCTATTCGAACCATTATTTTCGGAGGAAGATGCCATTATTTCTGACGCATTAAACCATGCTTCTATTATTGATGGGGTTCGATTATGCAAGGCCCAGCGCTATCGATATAACCATTCGGATATGGCGGATTTAGAGCTACAACTTCAAAAAGCACAAGCTCAACGTCATCGTATTATTGTAACAGATGGCGTATTTTCTATGGATGGTGACATTGCATTAATGGATCAAATTTGTGATTTAGCCGATAAATATGACGCTTTAGTAATGACAGATGAGTGCCATTCAGCAGGATTTATTGGTAAAACGGGTAGAGGTGTCCCTGAACATTGCGGTGTTATGGATCGTGTTGATATTATTACAGGAACGCTTGGAAAAGCACTTGGTGGCGCAATGGGCGGTTATACTACCGGGAGTAAAGAAGTAATTGAAATGTTACGTCAACGTTCTCGACCTTATTTGTTTTCTAATTCATTATCACCTGCAATCGTTGGTGCATCGATTAAAGTTTTTGAAATTCTTTCTGCTAATACGGAGTTGAGAGATAAATTAGAAAGTAATACTTTGTATTTCAAGGAAAAGATTATCGCTGCTGGTTTTGACATCAAAAAAGGAGATTCACCTATCGTTCCGATTATGCTTTATGACGCCGCCTTATCACAAAATTTCGCGAATGAATTATTGAAAGAAGGAGTCTATGCCATTGGTTTTTTCTATCCTGTGGTTGCAAAGGATCAAGCACGAATTAGAACGCAGGTTTCCGCTGCTCATTCTATAGCAGATTTGGACAAAGCAATTGCGGCATTTATTAAAGTTGGGAAAAAATTAAATGTTATTTGAGTAATTAACTTGTTTTTCACCTTTTCAATATTACTTTTGTGGCATGATGAATGGCAATTCCATAATTAAATTCTTTTTTTTAAAGTTGTTTTTATTGCAATTAATTTCCGTTTGTTATCTATTCGAATGTAAATCAACTAGTATTAAGTTAGGCGATGTTTCAACCGAAGAGGGGATAGTAGATTTTTTATTAGAAGATAGTGAGGGGGAAGTTGATGCAGAATTTTGTTTAATTGATAATAAAAATTTTAATTCAAATCATTTTGTTAGTGACGTTTATCAACAAACTATTTATTTGAATCATAATGATCAAATACCAAAACCGGTATATTTAGAAATACCTTATTCCCCCCCAGAACAAACCATTTAAATTAAGTACCAAGTATTAATTTAAATTTTTATTCGCAAAGAATGCCTAATGTTTTGTAAACGAATATCTTTTTTTATACTCCTTTTGCCGTACTTTCGGTAATCCAGCAACTTACTTTATTGAAGCTAGTAAAATTTGAATAAATAAAAACCATATTTTAAATTATAATACATCATTTATGAAAACCCTAACAAAAGAAATACAAGATTCCATTACACCATCTATGGCATTGAAATTACTAGAAGAAGGTAATATACGTTTTGTCAATAACTTAAAAACCAATCGTAACCTTTTACAACAAGTCAATGAAACCTCTGACGGACAGCACCCATTTGCTGTGGTTTTGAGTTGTATTGATAGTAGGACTTCTGCTGAGCTTATTTTTGATCAAGGACTTGGGGATATTTTTAGCGTGAGAATTGCCGGTAATATAATCAATGAAGATATATTAGGGAGTATGGAATTTGCGTGCAAATTAGCAGGCTCAAAAATAATTGTAGTTCTAGGACACAGTAAATGTGGCGCTGTAAAAGGAGCTTGTGACCATGCAGAAATGGGAAATTTAACAGCTTTGCTTGCCAAAATAAGACCCGCAGTAGATGACGAAGTGGAAACCAAGGATAACCGCACTTCCAAAAATGCCGGTTTTGTAGAAAATGTTGCTGCTTTTAATGTGAAAAGAAACG
>CAMCQW010000077.1 GCA_945877045.1 Chryseobacterium gleum | reverse complement strand
TATTGCTAATCCGATTGTAACGTATAATCAACCTGGCTTATATCCTGTTACGCTTACTGCAACCGATGGAACTACAAATGACATTGAAACGAAAACTAATTACATCCGTGTCTTACCATCTGCAACATCGCTTCCTTTTTGGGAAGGTTTTGAATCCTACACGACGCTTGCAAATTTGCCAAACTGGGAAATATATAATCCAAATAATAATAATGAATTTGAGCTGGGCAATAATACTGCTTATACTGGAATTAAATGTGCAAAATTGGGTAATTTTGATCAGGCTCCTTCCAATATTGACGAATTAATTAGTGCGCCAATTGACCTCTCTATTATTCCAGATAGCGGCATTGTGACCTTGAGTTTTCGCTATGCATACCGAAAAAGAACGGTTGATGATTTCGAATACTTGAAGGTTTTCATTACAAATAATTGTGGGAATACTTGGGCGCAGCGAAAAACAATTAGCGGCAATCTATTATCTCCGTATGCATCAGGAAGTTCTTGGGCTCCAACTTCAAACGATGATTGGGTAACGGTTCATATGCCGAATGTGACAAATAATTATTTCACTTCAGATTTTAGAATGCGTTTTCGATTTGAAGGAGAAGGAGGAAATAATTTCTATTTAGATGACATTAATTTATATGCCGGAGGTCCATCAGATGAAATAGTTCAAATTGCAACTATTTCTGATATGGAGGGACTTGTTAATGGCGTTTCAATTTTCCCCAATCCTGCTGAGGATGCAATCACGGTTCAGTTTAACGCTCAGTTAAATACTGCTATTCATTATAAAATGTTAGATATAACCGGAAAGTTTTTACAGGGAAATGCAATCATGGCCATTGAAGGAGAAAACTTATTGGTGTTAGACACACAGAAATTGTCTGCAGGTACTTACCTTATTCAATTAATTTCTGAAGGAAAGTCTGTTACTCTTCCTTTTATTATTCGTTAATTTCCTGTTTAAAATAAGCAGTAAGTACCGTAGTTTTAGATTTCCCTATTATAGATACTATGTCAATTTCTTTTGCTTCTTTCATGGCCTTCACTGTTTTAAATTTTTGAAAGAGTTTTTCCATTGTCATTTCTCCAATCCCTGGAATACTTATTAAGGATGAGGTGATGCTATTTTTACTCCTTAAGTTTCTGTGATGTGTTATCCCAAAACGGTGCGCTTCATTCCGCAGGTGTTGTATCACTTTTAAGCTTTCCGATTTTTTATCTATGTATAAAGGGTAACTATCACCAGGGAAAAAGATCTCTTCCAGTTTTTTAGCAATGCCAATTACGGTAATTTGTCCTCTTAATCCTAATTCATCAATTGACTCCATTGCGGCGCTAAGCTGCCCTTTTCCGCCATCAATAACAATTAAGTTTGGTAACGACTCTTTTTCGGTTAGCATGCGTTTATATCGCCTGTAAACCACTTCTCGCATGGAGGCGAAATCATCGGGGCCATCCACCGTTTTTATTAAAAAATGACGGTAATCTTTTTTACTTGGCTTCCCATTTTTAAAAACAACACAGGCAGATACCGCATTGGTTCCTTGTAAATTTGAATTGTCAAAACATTCTATATGAGTTGGCAGAATCGTTAATTTAAAATCACGTTTCAGTTGATCCAAGATTCTTTCTGTATTTCTTTCTGGAGAAAGTAATCGCTCTTTTTTGCGCTGGTCTAAACGATAAAAAGTCGCGTTTTTGAGTGACAGATCTAACAATTGTTTTTTATCCCCTCTCGATGGAATGGTAAGTATAAAATCTTCAAAGGAAATAGCTATTGACTCTGATAAAATCACCTCTTTACTATTACTTCCATATCGAAGACGGAGTTCTGGAAGCGTATACGCTATTACATCTGCTTTTGACTCGTTCAATTTTTTTGTTATTTCTGCTGAAAACCCATGAATTATTGCTCCCTCCACGACAACCAGGTAGTTAATAAAAAATGATTTTTCATCTTCTATCACTCCCAAGACATCGATATCAAACAATTGTCCAGAAGCAATCGTGGATTTTGATTTGTATTTTTCTAATTGAAAAATAATATTTTTATATTCCTGTGCTTTCTCAAATTGTAAGGCCTCTGAAGCAACTCTCATCTTAATTTTTAGGGATTGAATAAGTGAAAAGGTCTTCCCTTTCAAGAGTTGTTCTATTTGATCGATGGTTTCTTGGTATTCACTTTCGCTTTGTTCATTAATACAGGGGCCTTTGCACTTCCCAATATGGTAATCTAAGCAGACATTAAACTTTTTTGACTCAATATTTTTCTTACTTAACTCATAATTACATGTCCGTAGGGTGTAGGTTTCTTTTATGAGTGTAAGGAGCGTGTTCATCATTTTTACATTAGCATATGGCCCAAAGTATTGTGTACCATCTGCTATTTTTTTTCGCGTTGTAATTATTCTCGGAAAGGCTTCATTCTTTATTCCGATCCATGGGAATGTCTTATCATCCTTAAGTAGAATATTATATTTCGGCTGATAGGTTTTGATGAGGTTGTTCTCCAATAATAATGCATCTAATTCCGTATCAACAATAAGGTATTCAATTCGAAATATTTGCTTTACAAGTATTCGTGTTTTGGCATCAACGATGTTTTTGTTAAAATAGGAACCAACCCGCTTTTTTAGGTTTTTTGCTTTTCCAACGTATAGGATCTTTTCATTTATTGAAAAGTATTTATACACGCCTGGCTTCTCAGGCATACTATTAATATATTCGAGATGTTCACTAGTGCTTTTCATGAACGATTTGGCAAATAAGCAAAAAAAAACCGCCAATTTTGGCGGTTTTTAAGAAATTGAATGATTAAAGTTTAATTATTTTGCGTGTGACAGAACCCTCATTCGTGTTAACAATCACATGATAGATACCTGCAGAAAACAAATGCAAATCTAATTTGCTTGAATTATTTATTATTGGGCTCGTTAATAAGGTCTTTCCAGTTAAATCTACAAGTTTAATTTCCTTAACTATCGCATTCACAGCAGACAATTCGATAGTAATAAAATCATTAGTCGGATTCGGGAAGATGGATAATCCATCTAAATTATTCTCTTCCAGGCCAGAACTTGCAACGATATTAATCTTATAATCTTCTACCTCACCATATGTACTTTGTCCACAAGGAATGATGGCGCCGTCTACAGAATAAGAAATGCGTACGCGCATGTTGACAAGGGCTGTTGTTGCAGTCGCTGGTACTACAAAGTTAAAGACATTGTTCCAGCCAGCAGCAACTAAAACATAGGCTATTCGTTCCCCAGCATCGACAAAATCAAGGTCGTTGTTGTAATCTATCCATACAGCAATCTCATCATCGGTATAAGCACCTGGAGTGCCATTGATTGCAGGAGTAACGGTAACAGTATAAGGAGACCCCTTTGCTAATGTTGTACTCATAGCAGAATAATTACCAAATCCACCAGCAGAACAGTTGCTTGTATTATTAATAGTGTTCAAAAGAACATTATTAATGTACTCATCGCAGGCAGCTGATGAGCCAGCACAAGGCCCACTTTGTTGGGTGACGGTTATGTAATTTGTTTTAACTTCATTATCACTTCCCGTTGAATTGCTTGCTACTAAAGTAACGGTATATTGACCTACTGTATTAAAGATAACTTGAGGGTTTTGTGAAGTTGCTGAGGTTCCACCTGTATAACTCCAACCACTGCCTGAAATCGTCCAAGCCCATGATGTCGGCGAACCAGTACTTAAATCGGTAAAACTAACCGTTCCCCCTGTATTTACTGTTGTTGGTGTAGCACTAAATTGAGCTACAGGTGCAGTAGGATTAACCGCTGTACAAGGATCCGCAGAACCGTTTAGAACTAACAACCCCGTATTCCCCGGATCAAGGTATGTTTTTAATCTTTCGTTGTTTGGCGTTCCATTACTCGTCCAGTGATAAGACATTTTACCATAACTATCTGGTGAATTTAATGCTGTACAAAAAGAGCCTCCCCCTGTAAGAGTTCCAATAATTCTTCCGGAACTGTTATTAAACAAAGGAGAGCCTGACGAACCTCCTTCTGTAACGCCATGACCATTTGAATTTGCGGACCAAGTTAATCTCCAGTGCGTGTTTGATACAGAACCTCCCCATGTTGTTGAAACGGTAGTTCCGTTAAAGGTGGATATTTTTTTGATGTCACCTGCCGGGTGGTGGATCCCCGCCCCACCAGTCGTTGCCGTATTGTTTGCATCCCAACCGTTCCAGTAACAATTAAAGTTGGCTGATTTCATGGTTGTAATAGTTGCTGCTTGATTGGCAAGGGTGCCCATTTGAACCAATAAAAAGTCAGACCCAGTATCACCGCCAGCATCATTTGCATCTGCCATGCGCACACAGCCAGTAATAAAATAATCATCTAAAGTTCCTGCTACACTTGGGTTAGTGCAAGTAAGGGCTTCATAGCGAAAATAAAATTTCCATTGATTCATATTTCCTGCAGTAGCACTAACACCACAATGGAGCGCTGTTAGAAACAAGGGTTTGCAGTCTAATGCTGTATTGTTTACAACAGAACCAGTGCACCATCCAGCACCGCCACCATCTACCACATAAATTCTTGCTACGCCTCTTTTTTCGTCCTGCCAATTATTTCCAACAGGGCTACAGTTCACATTGATTTCGCATGCGTCAGATTCATTAATTTTTTGTGCGTTGGGATTGCCTGTTGCTCTATAATTATAAATGATTCTATCAATGAAAATTTCCGATGATTTTGTGTAAGCCGGCTCATAAATGGTCATAATCATTTCGTCCCCAAAGCATAAGGCTGCATTTTGCATAAAGTGCGATTCAACATCTTTCGATGTAAGGGTATTGTGTAATGGTTTTCCAGTAATGTCCTGAATATTCAAGGTGGTTCCACCATAGATCTTAAACACCTCAAAAAGAAAGCTGATAGCTTCAGCACCAGGAGATTTAATATGCATTTGCCATTGACGGTCTCCATTAGGTAGGGTTCTCCAAATGCCAGTGTTATTTAAGGAAATATTAGCAGGCCTGTTTACACCAATTCTATATAATACGCCATTTTTATCACGCAGGATATCTTCTGTATGGATAGCGTTCATTTCCGGTGCAGAAATAATGGTTAAGGGAATGTTTTTATCAAAAATTTGCTTCGATATTACAGGGATGTTTTCTTGTGAATAACCATTTGTATTAATCAGAAGAAGCAATAAGGCGATGTAGAGTAGGCGTATTTTCATAGTTACATTTTATTGATTAATTTCACTGACAAATATAATATAATAGTTTAATTATTGCGAAATGAAACGCATTTATTTAGTAGAAGATGAGGCCGTATTATTGGATTCAATAAAGTTGAATTTAGTGTATGATGGCTATGATGTGGTGGGGATTAAATCAGGAACGGAAGCCTTTGATAATGCCAAAGAATTGGGTGAGAGTGATTTAGTTATTTTAGATGTGATGCTACCTGGATATAATGGAATTCAAGTGTGTAAAGAGATCCGGAAATTTAGTGATGTGCCTATATTATTCCTTTCAGCAAAGGGATCGACTGTGGATAGAGTGGTGGGATTAAAGGCGGGTGGAAATGATTATTTACCAAAGCCTTTTGATTTAGAAGAGCTATTATTAAGGGTGAAGATTTTATTGGCAATTCAATTAAAAACGACCGCACAAAATATATTTACGATTGGCTCTAAAACAATTAATTTCCAAACTTTTGAAGTAAGTGATTCCGAAGAAAAGAACATCCTAACTTTTTCGAAAAGAGAAGTTGATTTATTGCAGCTCTTTTCCGTGAATGTTGGAAGAGTTATTTCACGTGATGAGATTTTAGATACTATTTGGGGCATGGATAAGTTTCCAACACCGCGTACGATTGATAATTATATCTTGACCTTTCGCAAAGTTTTCGAAATTGATCCTAAAGAACCTCAACATTTTCATTCAATTCGTGGTGTCGGATATAAATTAACTTTGGGATAGTCCAATTATCCCCTTACTTTTGAGGATTATTTAATTAAAGCGTGTTATGTTCACTGGAATAATTGAAGAAATGGGTGTTGTAGTCGCCATTCAAATAGAAAAAGACAACGTAAATTTTACAATAAAGGCTGACTTTACCGACCAATTAAAAGTAGACCAAAGTGTCGCCCATAACGGATGTTGCCTTACCGTAGTTGATATCGATAAGGCTAATTCATCTTATGTAGTAACAGCAATAAAGGAAACTTTGTCTGTGACTAATTTATCGAATTGGCTAGTAGGAACGAAGGTAAATCTCGAACGTTCAATGTTGATGAACGGACGCATTGATGGGCATATCGTTCAGGGACATGTAGATTGCGTTGCAAACTGCACCAAGGTTTTAGAAGAGAATGGAAGTTGGAAATATGATTTTTCGCACCAATCTAAGGAAATTACGGTGGAAAAAGGGTCAATAACCATTAATGGAACGAGCTTAACCGTAGTGAATTCAGATAAAGACTCTTTTTCAGTTTGTATCATTCCTTACACCTATAATAATACCAACTTTCATGAGATGAAGCTTGGCGATACTGTTAATCTTGAATTTGATGTGATTGGCAAATATGTTTCCAAATGGTTATCAGTAACTAAATCTAATTAACATGACAATTGAAGAAGCACAAAAAACCGTAGACGCTTGGATAAAGCAATATGGGGTGCGGTATTTTAACGAATTGACTAACACGGCCATATTAACGGAAGAAGTGGGAGAGGTTGCGCGCATAATAGCTCGCAGATATGGAGAGCAAAGCGAAAAAGAATCAGACAAAAAGCTTGATTTAGGGGATGAGTTAGCTGATGTGCTTTTTGTTCTTATTTGCATTGCCAATCAAACGGGGGTTGATTTAACAAAGGCGATGGAATTAAATTTAAAGAAAAAAACAAGCAGAGATGAGCTTAGACATGTTAATAATCCGAAGTTAATATGAGTTCGGAAAGTAATACTGCATTTCAAACCAATGTATTAAAAGCGTTAAAGTCTGGTTCATCGGCTTTATGTGAATCAAGAGAAATAAACATCTCCTTGATTGAAGCGCTTATTTCGCATTCAATTCCTACACCTGAAGAGGGCGCCCCAAGAATGATAATTTTATGTTCGGACAATATCGCCGCACAAGATTTGGCCACCTCTTTAGCGCCTTTTATTAAGGAAAGAGATTTAACCCTAGACTTGATTTTGGAAAAAGGAAACAAGGTAAAGCAACGAAATGACCTTTATGATGGAACAGAAATCATCGTGGGAACTTCCAGGCGTGTGTGTGAAATGTATTTCCAGAATGGTTTTAATATTAGCAAATTAAAATTATTTATTGTCCTTCAAATGGACGTTCAAGTTAAATACGGTTGGCGTGGATTCATTGGGCGAATTGCAGAAAGTTTACCTAAATGCAAGCAATTATTGTTCATGTCGTCTTCGAGTGATGAAAGGATCGAGAGTTACGTTGATGAATTCATGCCGATACATCAAAAAATATCCGAGGACATTATTTAGTGATTCAATTATAGGGTTTTATGAAAAAGCGTAGCGAAGAATTATTAGCCTTGCGACCAATTATTTTTCTTGAAGAAGAAACATCAAAGCCATTGGAAAAATTTCAAAATCAGGTTTTGCGCCCAATCTTAAAATACCAGCAGGAGCTCTGGATACTTGAAGTAAAACAGACCTTGTTTTTTGTTCAAATAAAATCGAAGCGATTGAAAAGTTTCGAATATAGGGAAGCTATTAAAAATGTAATTGCTAAAACCCCCGATCTAAAAAATCGCTATATTGGAATAGTTATCGGCCTTTTTACAGCGGATGAATATACTTTTTATCTTGAAAATAAAACGGAAATAAATAAACGAATTGTCCAAATGATTACCGAACGTATCGTGTCAATCGGATAGTTTCTCTTTTTCTTTGATTAATTGTTTTTTCAAGGCATCTATTACATGGGTGGCAGCCTCTTCGAAACTAGCACTTTTCTTTTTCGCGAACAATTCCTTGCCAGGTATATGTAGCTTCATTTCTACTAATTTGTTTTCGTGTTGATCATCTTTATCTAATTTCAAGTAAACTTCACAACTGGTAATGTTCTGAGAAAACAAGGATAATTTCTCAATCTTCAAATCTAAATAACTTAGAAGGTCTTTGTCTGCTTT
>CAMCQW010000076.1 GCA_945877045.1 Chryseobacterium gleum | reverse complement strand
GCATGCCTCCGCCAGCAAAGATGGATTGATTCCCATTCATTCTATATTTCCAGCCTAGCCTTGGCTCTGCAATACTTAAACTGTTACTTAAACTAAAGTATTGTGAGTGAACACCGGCCGTAAAATCCATTTTGTCACTAATACGCCATTTCCATTGTATAAAAGGTTGTATTAAAACACAAGCACCATTATAATCCCATCGGTTTTTAAAAACATTGGGAACGCCGATATTTACAAGACCTGAATCCAATTGTTGCATTGAAATAAGATCCATATTTATCCCCACTTTTATAAGGTGTTGCTTTGAAATTTTATGGTTAATGCTAACAAATCCGGAATATTTTGTGAAATTAAAAGTGTAGGCCATTAAGGCATAGGAGGTGTCTACTTTAATTTCAATAGCTCCACTGGAAAGTGTGTCTAAGCTCCGAACTAGGTAATTGTGTTTGGCGTGTTGGTTTTCGTGGGAAATAGCAAGGGTTGAGGTAATATACGTTTTTTCATTAAGTGATTTCTTATAATTTAATCCTACAACTCCCATGGCTGTCCCAAAAAACTGATCCCGATCTCCTTCTCCATAAAATTCTTTCGTGTATTCTTTTTGTTTAGATATTTCAATGGCAATGTTGCTAGCACCTCCTAGCCCAAATAGGGCAAGATTACCTCCCTTTTTGAGTTTCCAATTAAATTTGAATGCCCCATCTCCATATACAGGAACAGCATCCGTGCCAATTTGTATTCCGATTTTTTGAAAAATACTGAGCGTAGAATATCTGCCCATAATTAAATAACTCGCCGTCTCCTTTTTGTTCATTGGTCCCTCTGCCATCATTTCTGTTCCTAAAAAGCCGAATTGACCAGTAAATTCATGGCGTTTATCGTTCCCGTTTCTCACTTTTAAATCAAATACGCCGGAAGTACTGTTCCCATATTCTGCTGGAAAGGCGCTCATAAAAAAGTCTGAATTGCCCAAGAATTTATTATTAATAATGGAAACTGGCCCACCTGTACTTCCTGATATAGCAAAGTGAGAGGGGTTGGGTAAGTCAATTCCTTCCATTTTCCAAACGACTCCTAATGGAGAATTCCCACGTATTACGATATCGTTTCGGGAGTCATCTGACCCCTGCACTCCTGCAAAATTAGACGCCATCCTTGCTGGGTCCATTCGTGAACCCGGATATCGATTTGTTTCTTCAACGCTAAATTGTTGCGCTGATAGCATGGCCATCTCATTTAAGACACTGCCTTTTCGTCTCCCCACAACAGACACTTCTGCTTGTTTATTAATAAGTTCAGAAAGTGAAATTGTCAAAATCAGTTCTTTACCAGAAGAAAGTTCTGCGGTAACTGTTTTGGTTTCATACATCGCGAATGTTGCCACTACTTGGTGTTTTCCAATTGGAACTTTCGATAATTCAAAATTACCATCTACGTCGCTTAAAGCACGAAATTGTTCTCCACTTGCTATTTTAACTTCAACTTTAACCCCCACTAATGGCGATTGAGATTCACTATCAACCACCTTACCACGTATCGATTGCGTTGGTGTTTGCGCGATTAATGTCATCGAAAAGAACGAGAAAAGAAGGAATGTAATGCTTAGTTTCATAGTGGTATATTTATTACGAATATAAGTTATTTATAATTAGCAAATTAAAAATTCACTATTAATTAGGCTGAACAGAATAATTTGCACGGTATTTGCAAAATCGATTTCGCATTATTAACTTTACTAAAATTATATTTATGAAAAACGCATTCCTTTTATTATTTATCGTTCTCTTCTCTGCTAATCTATCTGCTCAAAAAGAACAATTAACTTGGTATACTGATTTAAATGAGGCGTCTAAAATTTCTGCCAAAACCAATAAGCCACTTATGTTGTTTTTCACAGGAAGCGATTGGTGTGGTTGGTGTGTAAGGCTTCAAAAGGAAGTTTTTTTAACCAAGGAGTTTACAAAATGGGCAGACGAAAGCGTGATTTTGGTAGATGTTGACTTTCCTAAAGATAAAAGCAAACAATCTTCAGAACTACAAAATCAAAACAATCTTTTGGCCAGACAATACGAAGTGAGAGGATATCCAACTGTTCATTTTGTTACTGTGTCAGGTTCAGCAGGAAATTATAATTATACAAAATTAGGCCAATCGGGTTACATGGCTGGTGGGCCATCTGTTTGGACATCCAACGCTAATACATTACTTCGGAAGTAACATTTGGCAATACACGTAATAAGTTCCCAAAAGACAAGAGTTTGCCCGTTGTAGTAGTCATTACTAGTTCGGCAAC
The DNA here is from genome assembly GCA_945877045.1 of Chryseobacterium gleum. Lineage (GTDB taxonomy): Bacteria > Bacteroidota > Bacteroidia > Flavobacteriales_D > Crocinitomicaceae > UBA952. Next base: position 5,983 of record CAMCQW010000076.1, on the reverse strand, counting down.
TTCTTTTTTTCTGTCAGGAAAATAAAGATCACTCAAATCATCGATCAACCCTAAATTAACGGTTGGAGAATACGTGTTCATTATTAGAAAGCCGTCCGGACTTAATACTTTGGCACCATTACTCATCAATGTATCGATTTGGTCTTCTAATTTCCACTTTTCTCCTTTTGCACCATTTCCCCATGCGGGCGGATCCATTTGGATTCCTTGAAATTGATTTCCACGTTGTACCTCTTTGTTTAAAAACTTAGCAGCGTCTTCAAAAACCCACCGAATATTTAAAAGTTTATTTAAATCCATATTCCGCTTAGCGGTATTAAGGGCAGTTTTAGAAGCGTCAACATGGTATGTGTCAGCGCCCTGGTACCTCGCAATACATGATGCCGCACCACTATAAGCAAAAAGATTCAAGAATTTTCGATCCCTTATCAAGTGTTTTTTAATAAAATCCCAATTGCTTCTTTGTTCAGGAAATAATCCAAGGTGCTTGTAGGAAGTTTGCTTTAACTCAAAACTAAATTGATTATAAGAGATGTTCCATTCACTAGGCACTTCTTTATTTAAGGTTTTCCAGGTGCCTTGTTGTCCTTTTTTTAAGATGAATTCTACATGTGCCAACTTATACCATTCTTCAAAGGGCATTCCACTGCGGAAATAGGCATTAACCTCAGGTCTAATTGTGATTATTTTCCCCCATCGCTCTAATTTTTTACCTCCTCCAGCGTCCATTAGTTCATACCCTTCCCAAGAAGTCGATGTTATCTGCTTATTTTTTAACATGGTTTTTGCTTATCGCATTTTAGGCATTTTCTTGCGTCCACCCATCATTTGGGCCATTCGCATTTGGTTTTTTGATGGTGCCATTTGCAATTGTTGTTGCATCATTTTTATTTGGTCCTTCATCATACCAGATTTATCTAATTTCTTGGCTTCAGCTAGTAATGCAACGGCTTCTGATTTTCTGCCTGTTTGGGCACAAATACTTGATAAATGCATTCTTGCCACCGCATTGTCTTCAGCGGTTCGTAAACCAAGAAGTAAAGCTTTCCGAAGCAAGACCTCACTGTTCGCAAACCCAAGCTCTTGGGCATTCATAACCGCCTGTAGATAAATTACATATGCATGCTGTTTTCGCGGCAAAAATTGTGGTGCAGAAATACGATTGATGTATTTCTTTGCTTTATCTTGGTTACCAACACGCATTTGATTGAGCGCTAACAGCATGTTTTCATTTCTAAAAAATGACAAAATTATGATGGCTGTTATAAAGATAAATGAAATCCCCCAGCCCCAAGAACCACTATAAAATAGATAGGTATTAAAGCCAAGAAAAGATACTGCAATAACACAGCGTATTATAAATCCGATCATATTTATTTAATTGAGGCGATACATTTTAATTCAATAGCAATGGGAGTGGGTAAAGAACTAATTTCAACGGTGGTCCTACAAGGCAAATTGTCTTTGAAATATTCAGCATAAAGCTGATTATAAAGCTGAAAATCTCGTTTCATATTAACTAAAAAGACAGTAACGTCCACCAATTCTCCCCAACTTGAGCCAGATGCTTCTAGGATTATTCGGACATTCTCAAATACACTTCGACATTGGGCTTCAAAATCAAAGGAGATAAAATTTCCATTCTGATCTAATTCTAAGCCCGGAACAATCGAATCACTTTCGTTAGAACCCGCTACACGAGGTCCCACTCCTGACAAAAACAATAAATTTCCCACACGTCGAGCATGTGGATACAATCCTACAGGTTTTGGCGCATTATTTATTGAAATTGGCTTGTCAGGCATTGTTTTTTTATGCAAATATAAGGAATTGAGATGAAAACATAAAGGATTTTATCCTTAACGTTTATCCTTAAAAAATCGTTTTAGTATTTCCGAACGGGGCGCCTCCAAGATCCCGTTGGTAACCAAGGTGCTTGGGTGAAACAATGAAGGTTGTTGGCGGCAGGCACCTCTTTTTTCGTCACGTGTTGCAAAAACCACCTTTTCAATTTGTGACCAATACAAAGCACCGGCGCACATTGGGCATGGCTCAAGTGTTACAAATAAGGTGCAACCCTTTAAATATTTACCCCCTAAATAGGTGGCTGCTGCTGTTATCGCCTGCATTTCTGCATGTGCTGTAATATCATTTAATGTTTCCGTCAAATTGTGTCCTTTGCCAATAATTTGATTATTACAAACAACGACCGCTCCAACAGGCACTTCATTTAGTGAATAAGCTTTCTCAGCTTCTAACAATGCCTGCTGCATAAAATACGTCTCGTTGTATGGGGAAATGAGGTTCAAACAAGGATTTTTAATGTGATTTGGATCGTAAATATCGCAATAATAATAAGATTCGAATGTATGTCGCATCAAATTGTTAATTTCGAAACCACTATATTCAAGCAGAAATCAACTCAACTGTTAACAATTTAAAACTATGTTAAAATTAATCATAATTCTTTTTTTTATATTTTTTGCCACCACATTACAGGCTCAAAAAAAAGGACTGCTTGAAAAGAGAAGGATTGATATTGTGAAAAACGGCCCTTATTTTGGGCTTCAAAAAGGAGCGTTTCTTGTTGCTGAAATTGGTGGAGAACGGCAATGGAAAGATTTTCAATTTCGCAAACCTAAAACTCATGCTTTAAACATCGGATTCAATTATGATTTTTCAAATAATGTATTGGGTTATGACCTAGGATATTGGTATAAGCCGAGCAATATTGGTCTTACTTATGGAGCATCTCTTCTTTTACGAACGGACTTTACTAATACAAAGTTTGGATTCGCGCCAGTGATAGGATACAAAATATGGCAATTACATGTTCAAACAGGCTATCAATTTTTGTTAAAATCGAGTAGTAATTACTTTAAAACCAATACACTATTTATTGATCTTCGTTTTGTATTAATCAATAATACAAAAATAAAAAAATGAAGACTCAGGCAATTGTATTAACTAAAATTGGAGCAGCAGAAAGTGCTTTTTCCCTTGATGAGGTAACACTTCCCGAATTAAAAGAGGATGAGGTTCTAATAGACTCGGAAGCTTTTGGGTTAAATTATGCCGATGTTATGGCCAGAAGGGGTTTGTACAAAGAAGCTCCGCCATTGCCCTGTGTTATTGGGTACGAATTAGTTGGTACCATAATTCAGGTTGGTAATAAGGAGGACCAGTATCTTATCGGCCAACGAGTCTTAGCGTTTAGTCGTTTTGGCGCTTATGCAAAAAAGGTTATCACCAAACGCCATGCAGTAATCTCTTTACCAGAAACTAGTGCTGAGATTGCAATGGCACTTAGCACACAAGCGGTTACTGCATTTTATATGTCTGATTATATTTCGACGATAAGAAGTAACGATTGGGTTTTAATACACGCTGCTGCTGGTGGTGTTGGCTCTATATTAATTCAACTCGCGAAGCATGCCGGCGCAACGGTTATTGCCAAAGTAAGTAGTCAAGAAAAAGAAATATTGGCAAAAAATATTGGGGCAGACTTTACCATAAATTACCTTGAAAAAGACTATGAAAAAGAAATAGAATTACTATTAAATGGTCGTAGATTAGATATTAGTTTTAATGCAGTTGCTGGTTCAACGGTAAAAAAAGACTTGCGCTTATTAGGTTCTGGAGGTCGTTTATTTTTGTTTGGAGGAGCTGAATTATTGAAAGGTAGAATGGGAATTTTTTCCAAGCTTTCTTTTCTGCGTAAAATGGGGCTGTTTATTCCCGTTGCATTTATGATGAGATCCAAAAGTATTTTGGGGATAAACATGTTAAAGATCGCGGACAATAAACCACATGTAATTCAAGAGTGTATGGAAGAGGTCGTTTCTCTTTTTTATGCTAAAAAAATCACACCAATCGTTGGAAAGACGTTTCATGTAAAAGAGATTTCAAAAGCACATGATTACCTAGAAAGTGGTCTTTCAACAGGAAAAATAACGGTTTTTTGGGACTAATTAGCTGGTTTGATAAGTTTTTTAACTAAGCCGATGAGCTGCTTTCTAAACAAAAAGAGGAGGAGCAAATAAGGGATAATCATTAAATAGAGGATTCCACTATTAATATTCGTTCCAAAGGCCGTTTCGTCCATTTCATTACTTTGTTCGGCCATTAATTTACATTGTGAACAACCTTGACCGAATAGTTCCCTGCCAAAAAAGAGTAACATTATGCCTAAAAACAAAAATTTATTTTTCATAAACCTATAATATTTGCAAAGGTAAGATTTAATCAAATAACACAAAATACTTATCTTTGTTCTAATGAAAGTATTTTTAGGTTTCGTTCTTGTTTTTTATTTTGTGTTGAGCTCATGTGAAAACAAAAAGGCTTTGCCCAGTGAAAAAGGAGCTTCCTTGGATAGCTTATTACTTAAGCATCCTGATAGCGTTAATTTATTAGTTAAACATGGAGAGCTTGCTTTAACTAATTTTAAGTACGACATTGCTATCGCTGATGCCGCCAAAGCATTTCGACTTGATAGCTCTCGCCTAGACACGCGGATGTTATATGCGGAAGCTATTTGTAATAATCCAGCCATTCAGAATGCGGACGTTACGAAAGCACAATACCATTACAAAAAACTTATTAGTAAAGATCCTAAAAATGTAAGGGCGCTGGTTGGTTTGGCAAATACATATAGCTTACGACAAGACTTTGACAACTCCTTTAAATACATAAATCGGGCACTAAAGATTAATCCAAGGTATAGAAATGCTTATATACTAAAAGGCAGTAATTATCGTATTTTGGGAAATGTAAAATTAGCGATATCCTCGTATGAAACAGCGGTTCAACAAGACCCCTCTTTTTACGGTGGCTACCTTATGTTGGGTGCACTATATGAGTCGGAAAAAAAATCAATTTGCATTGAATATTATACAACGGCCTCACAGCTGCAACCAAAAAATCCAGATGTTTTGTATTCATTGGCCTATGCGAAACAAATTTTTGGCCAAGAAAACGAGGCGGCGATAATCTATAGAAAAATGATTAAACTTGACAGTACGTATTATGAAGCTAATTTTCAACTAGGTTACATCAAGCAATTTACTGACCTAGATTTAGATAGTGCATTGTATTTTTATAATGCGGCACTTGATATTGAGCCTCGTCATATTGAGTCTAACCATAATATGGGTTTAATATATGAGGACAAAAAAGACATCTCAAGAGCACTGCTTTCCTATGCAAAGGTCCTAAAATATAATCCTGAATTTAAATTAACACTAGAGCGGGTCGCAGTATTAAAAAAACGCCGGTGAAAAGTCAAGAAAAAATAGTTATTCTATTAGGAGACATTGCCTTTCCACTTATTGGGTTTTTCTTTTGGAATTGGGGGTTTTATTTTATTGCGCTATATTTTATTATAGATCAATTGGCTAAACAAGCATTTTTGATTGTTCGTCTGAAAAATATTTCGCTACAATTTACTGAAAAAGCTATCCTCTTAAGTAAAAGTATGGCACTCTTTTTCTTTGAGGTCTTAATTATTATTTTGATTAACTACCAAATGACGGTTGAATTTAATCCAATCAACGGAATAATTAAGTTTTTAAGCTATGAAGACATGGGGATTCAACAAGGCGTGGTATTAATTCCACTATTAATTTTTGCTGAATGGATGAAAACAAGAACAGAGCGAAGATCAAAACAATCAGACGAAATAAAACAGCAAAACATAAATCGTAGTTTACAGCAATCTCAGATTCGCCTTTCGATGTTGGGGATTATTCTAGGAATCGTTAATTTTAACATTCTTACAGAGCTTCTAATTGTCATTCTTTTTTTGATTGGAATAGGATTGTCAGTTTTTGCACCGCTCAAGAAAATAATAAAACAAGCTTAATTTCATGCTTTTTTGGTAATAACAGCTAAAAAATCATGTATTTTTGACCCCGATTTGATATGGAAAAAACCAAACAATTAATAGAAAAAAGACTGCTTTCAACCTTGGGAGGTGGTGAGA
>CAMCQW010000075.1 GCA_945877045.1 Chryseobacterium gleum | reverse complement strand
AGGTCTTCAGAATAATTCCCAATCAGTTTTACACCCTTAATTTTATCGATATGCACTGTTGTGGGTATAGGTCCAGCATTGAGTGGTGTTTTTTGAGAATAAAGGTGCCAACCTTTATCGATGGTTCCTTTGATTATTATTTTCTGAGTGGATTTATCATATGAAAAATTCCATGTCACATGATTCTGAGCATGAATTTGATTAATCCCAAGATAATAAAGGCAATTTAGTATCAGAAAGTATTTCAACATTAATCAAAGTTAAATTAAAATTTCAATAATTCGATTAATTGGAATCCAAATACCTCCTTTAAGACAGATGAATTTTGATCCGGCAGCCCAAATTGTGGTGTCAACGCGTTTTACACTTTCATCATCCTGAAAAATAATAGAAACTTTGGAATGATGCGCATTACCAAGTATGGTGGCGTCTTCTATTTTTTTTTGCAAATCGTTTTGCTGAACTATATCAAGTTTGTTGTTAAACGTACAATTAACAATACTCTCCTTTTCAACTAGAAAAACTTCTTGTACCATAAATTCATAGATTTTGATGAAAATTATTGTTTAATTTCTAAACATCAAAATAATGTTCATAACTAAATTTTATTGTTCATTTAGTAGGTTTCTTATTCTACCATTTTAATCTTGGATCTGCTGTACTGCTCTGATTACCAAATTGATTACTTTCAAATAAAAATTTACCTGTAATCGCTATCATCGCGGCATTGTCTGTGCAATATTCAAATTTTGGAACAAAAATCCCAGTGGCTGATTGTCTTCCCCATTCTTGTAATCGATGTCGCAGGTATGAATTTGCCGACACGCCTCCTGCTATGGCAACTTGGGTAAATGCGTATGTTGAACAGGCCTTTTTTATTTTGTGTAATAATATTTCCACTAAGGAATGTTGGATGGATGCGCACAAATCAGCTAAATTATCTTCAATAAAGTTGGGATTGATCACTTTTTGATCTCTTAAAAAATAAAGGATGGATGTCTTTACGCCGCTAAAACTAAAATTTAATTCGGCAATTTGTGGTTTAGCGAATTTGAATTTTAAGGGATCTCCCTTTTTGGCATACTGGTCAATTAAGGGTCCGCCAGGATAAGGCAAACCTAACATCTTCGCTGCTTTGTCAAATGCTTCCCCTACAGCGTCATCGATTGTTAGGCCAATGACGTTCATTTGAATGGGTGATTCAACATTGACAAGTTGTGTGTGCCCACCTGAAACGGTTAAGCAAAGAAATGGAAATGTTGGAATATCGATAAGGTCGTCTTCAATAAAATGCGCCATAATGTGGGCTTTCATGTGATGGACTGGAATCAATGGCTTGTTGAGTGATAAGGCCAATGCTTTTGCAAATGATGTTCCAACCACCAAGGATCCCATCAAGCCAGGTCCTTGCGTAAACGCTATTGCATCGATGTCTGCTATTGTTATTCCAGCTTGCTCAATGGCTTGTTGCACAACAGGAATTATACTTTCTTGGTGGCAACGACTGGCAAGTTCAGGAACAACGCCACCGTATTTCTCATGAATACTTTGACCTGCAATGACATTTGATAAAATACGATTCCCTTTTAATATAGCTGCTGAAGTATCATCACATGAAGATTCTATACCCAAAACTATAGTGTCTTTCGCTTTCAATTGCTTAAATTTGTAGTTGAATGGTAAAAATACTTAAAATAATAGGGCGATTGTTTGGTATTCCGCTAGAATGGCTATTGATAGTTCTTATTATTTTTCTATTTGCAATTCGTACATCTAGCTTTCAAACGTATCTTGCGCACAAGGTGGCGGCTTATTTCTCAGCGGAATTACATACAAAGGTAAGTCTAGAGAAAGTGGATATTGTTTTCTTTGATCAGCTTTATTTAGATAAGATTTTAATTTTAGATCTACAGAAGGACACGCTTTTATCGCTCAATACAATTGGTGTTAAATTTAATAATCTCACAATTTTCAGTAATAAAATTAAGATTAAGGATGTAGAATTAGTTGATGGAACCATGAAGGTTTCAAAATCAGCTAAAACTAAGATTTTTAATTTTCAATTCCTTGTCGATTATTTCAAAAGCGACAAACCTTCTAGCCCTTCAGATCCATTTGAACTAGCCATACAAAAGGTTAGTGTTAAGAATTTAGCCATTCATTACCATGATTTAAACAAAAAGCGTACACCAAAATTCTTCAATGAAAACCACTTAGATTTGACGAGTTTGAATTTTGTTCTTCAGGATATAAAGAATAATAAAGAAGGCTTATTTCTGTCCATTAATAATTTAAGTTGTAAAGAATCTTGTGGTCTCCATCTAAAAAAGTTAGCTGGAAAATTAGAGGTTAAAGCAAATTCAATTGCCTTGTCTAAGGTCTATATTGCCTTAAATGACTCTAAGTTGGCCGCTTCCATTATTGGAATAGATTGGAAGAATGATGCCGATTTAGATGATTTTACTGATAAGGTTTTGTGGAAAATAAAACTCGATCCAAGTAGTATATTGCTAAGTGACATCGCTTATTTTGTCCCTGAAATGATTGGAATGAAAAATCGCATTGGTATACAAGGTGATGCTTCCAATACCTTATCGCATTTATTTTTGAAAGGAATCAAATTAAATTATGCTAAAAATACCCGGATTTATGCCGATCTTGAATTACCCAATTTCAATGATTTATCGGACTATGATTTTCACGAAAAAATAATTACTGCTACGCTTGATATGAATGAAATTAATAAATTCATTCTGCCTGATCCAATGGGGAATCTTAACTTGGGAACAGAACTGACCCAATTAGGTATTGTTCGTTTGGCAAATGTGAAAATGGCTGCTAATCACGGTGATTTTACTATTGAAAGCACAACGATTAAAACAACTATTGGTGATGCCGCCATTCTACAAGCAATACGATTAGTGAATGGAAACAATTTGGAAATTATACCTCTAGATAAAGATAAACCATCCATATCATTACGGAAATTCGACCTCGGTGAAATGTTGTTGTTGGAAGAAATAGGCATTGTTGACGGTGATGTGGGGTTTTCTAATTTTTCTCTTAAAGAAAAAGGGGTGGAGGTTCTTGGAATAGCGGCCGCTTTTAATCAATTGGATGTCTTGGATTATTCATACATGAATGTCGATGTTTCTGCTGCAAAGGTTTCAGAAGATATATTCGAAGGAAAAATCAAGATTGACGATAAAAATTTAGGAGTTGATTACTCAGGGAAAATTGGATTTGGAAAGAAGGCATTTTATGATCTATCACTAAAAGTTAACAAAGCGAATCTCGATTTATTAGGTTTCTCAACGGTTTCTCAATCTGAAATAATGGGGGATTTTACTATTAATATTTCAGGTGACAAGCTGAGTAATTTGAGCGGTGAAATTTCTTGTAATGATCTTTTTTATGAAGAGAAAGCGCAACAGCTAACTATTCCTACTTGTAAACTGTCTATCGAGCGTTCTGTAAATACTGATATATTAAAACTTACAAGTTCATTAGCCAATGTGGAAATTATTGGAAAAATTAATCCGGAGACGGTAGCCGATGATTTTGTCTTTAATTTAGCAAAAGCCGTTCCGTCCTTAGGCCTTAATTTACAAAATAAACACCTTGGAATGGCTAATATCTTCTCTTATTCCATTACCACAAAAAAACTCGACGGCTTGTTATCCATTTTTGTCCCTGGATTGGCAATCGCTGAAGGAACTACCATAATGGGAGATTTTAATTCTGATAAAGAAAGTTTGAATTTAAATGTGTCTTCGGCTAATGTTACCTATGATAATTTGTTGTTTGATGGAATAAAGATCACTCAAATGCTTTCAACAAATGGTCTTCTAGCAAATTATAAAGTCGCTAAATTTATTTTTGATGACTCAATTAAAATCAATCAGGTCAATTTTACAAGCGAAGGAAATAAGGGGATTTTGAATTCAAGTTTAATTTGGGATCCTAATTCTAATAATTATTCGAATATCTCATGGCAGACAAAGGTTGACGCTTCTAATGATTTAACGTTTAACTTAACACCTTCTTTCTTCTCCATTAATGATGTACAATGGGAAATTCTAAATAAATCAACTATAAAATTGTCAAAGTCGGATTTGGATTTTGAGAATTTACAAATTCAAAGAATAAATCAAACTATTACTATTGATGGCGTGTTTTCGGACAGGAATAGTGAAAAATTACTTATTGATTTCAAAGAAATTGACTTAGCGGAGATTAGTCAATTATTGAATCTTGACATCCAATTAGCCGGCTTGTTCAACGGGACGGGGACCATTGCCAACTCAGATAATGGCTATCAATATTCAGCAATTGCGGGGCTTACGCAATTGGAAATTAATAATGAGTTGGTGGGTGATATAAATTTTAATACCAATTTCGATTCGAAAAGTGAAAGTTTAGAATTGAAAGGCAATTTAAATTATCGGAGTCTTCCTACCTTAGAATTTGTAGGGGCGTATTTTATGAAGCGAGAAAGAGATAATTTGGAAATGTCTCTTAAATTTAATAATACTGATTTGAGTTTTGTAAATGGCTTTATGGATCCAGCTGTAATAAAAGGAATTGCGGGTAAATTATCAGGGAATCTCGCCGTCAGAGGAAGTGTGAGTGCCCCTGAATTGTCTGGAGAACTGAACTTGCTTAATACTACTGCCAAAGTTGAATTGTTAGGCGTTCGCTATACCTTAAATGGTAAAGTAATTATTCTTAAAGATGAAATTCACCTGGATAATATTCCTGTAAAAGACGAAGAAGGGAATGTTGCTTCCTTAGTGGGTCAAATTTATCATACAAATTTTGACAAATGGAATTATGACCTAAATTTTGATTTCGAAGGCGACGCCCAAGCTAAGAACAATAAATTTAATACCGATAATGCTAAGTCAAATCGATTTTTACTTTTGAACACAAAGTATAAGGAAGGAGATTATTATTATGGTAAGGCGTATGGAAAAGGATCCGCTGACATCGCTGGATATGGTAATAAAATGGATGTTGATGTTTTAGTTGAAACAACAGCTGGCTCTCAAATAAATTTCCCAATGTATGGTGTTTCCGATATTGATGAGGAAGATCAATTGGTTCATTTTGTTTCTAAAAACGATCCATTGGCAGAATTGATTAAAGATAAAATAGATTTTACTGGCGTGAATTTGAACATGAAATTCAAATTATCTCCAGATACAAAACTGAAAATCATTTTTAATGAACAATTAGGCGACGAAATTAGTGCTTTTGGTAACGGTGATATAATATTAAAGCTTGATGCTTTTAATAATATTAACATGGAGGGTACCTATACCATTCAAAAAGGAAGTAAGTATAATTTTGCAATGGGGCCTTTAAAACAAACTTTTGATATCCAACAAGGTTCCAAAATAACTTGGACGGGTGATATTGAAAATGCCAATATAGATTTAATAACTGCTTTTACAATTAAGAAGGTGAATATCCTCGATTTGAGTCCAGAATTAGTGGATAAATCCTTGGCAAATCAAGATGTCAATTGCCTTTTAAAATTAAGCGAGAATTTGGCAACACCGAAAATTAAATTTGAAATTCAGGCACCTAATGCTTCAGAGACGGGCAAGTCCTTGATCTCTAGGGTAAATGCTGAAAATGATGAGCTAAATCGACAGTTCTTCTCGCTGCTTTTAGTGAAAAAATTCCAGCCAATTAAGGGCGCTGTTACAGCAAGTAGCTCTGCTGCATTAGATTTGGTTGAATCACAAATAAATGGCTTGTTGGGACAACTATCTAAGGAATATAAGGTAAATGTCGATATTGGAGAATCGAACGCCATGGCTTCTGTTCAAAAGAACTTTTTAAATGATCGACTACTAATAACTGGAAGTTTTGGTGTTGAAAATAATACAGCTTCAGGTCAAGTAACCAGTGGTTTTGTTGGGGATGTAAGTATCGATTATTTAGTGAATAAAAAAGGAACGTTGCGTGTGAATGCTTTTAATAAATCAAATTCGAATACGGTTGATGAAAGTTCTGGCCCTTTTACACAAGGTGCTGGTCTCTCGTATCATGAGGAGTTTAATAATATGGAAGATTTTGAATTGTATCAATCTTTTATGGATGTCTTCCGACCAAAAGATAAAAAGTATTTTAAAAATAGACGTAAGAAAAAACAAACGAGATTACCACCGCTGGTAATTGATAATGGAAATAGCCCCGTCATTAAAAAAGATGAATAACATGAAGAAAGTACTCGTAGCAAACAGGGGAGAAATTGCCAGAAGGGTAATTCGCACCTTACGAAAAATGAATATTAGTAGCGTTGCAATTTACAGTGATGCAGATAAAAATTCCCCACATGTTTTGGAAGCGGATGAAGCTGTATATGTGGGTAAAAGTCCTTCCGCGGAAAGCTATTTACAGCAAGATGTTATTCTTACTTATTGCAAGGAATTGGGGGTGGATGGTATTCATCCTGGTTATGGTTTTTTATCTGAAAATGCTTCTTTCGCTAGGAAAGTAAAAAATGCAGGAATTAAATTAATCGGACCTTCTCCTGAATCAATGGAGATGATGGGGGATAAATTAAAGGCTAAACAAGCGGTTAAGTCATATAATGTTCCACTCGTACCTGGTGTTGATGAAGCTATTTCTGATATCGAAGCAGCAAAAAAGATTGCGGAGCAAATTGGGTTCCCCATTTTAATTAAAGCCTCAGCTGGTGGAGGAGGAAAAGGGATGCGCTTGGTTGAAAATACGGCTGAATTCGAAAGCCAAATGAAATTAGCGCAAAGTGAGGCAAGGTCATCTTTTGGGGATGATACTGTTTTTATTGAAAAGTTTGTCGATAAGCCTCGCCATATTGAAATTCAAGTTTTTGCAGATCAGTTTGGGAATGCGGTTTATTTATTTGAAAGAGAGTGTTCTATTCAAAGACGTCACCAAAAAGTGGTTGAGGAAGCACCCAGTGTTATCCTCACGGAAGCACTTCGCAAGGAAATGGGGGAAGCAGCTGTGGCTGTTTGTAAAGCGTGTAATTATGAAGGAGCCGGAACGGTGGAGTTTTTATTGGATGCAAAGCTTAATTTCTATTTTTTAGAAATGAATACGCGTTTGCAAGTGGAACATCCAGTTACGGAAGAAATTACGGGTTTGGATTTAGTGGAATGGCAGATTAGAGTGGCTCGTGGCGAAAAATTACCGAAAGAGCAGCATGAAATTGAATGCATTGGCCACGCTATTGAAGTGCGTGTTTATGCCGAAGATTCGTTGAATGGTTTTACCCCAGATATTGGCACTTTAGAAAGATACCGTATTCCTACAGGACGGAGTGTAAGGGTGGATGATGCCTTTGTTGAAGGAATGGAAATTCCAATATATTACGATCCAATGATTGCGAAATTAGTGGTTTGGGGCAAAACACGGAAAGATGCCATTGCTCGTTGCATTGAAGCGATCGATGATTATCAAATTTCTGGCGTGAAAACCACCTTGGATTTTGGAAAGTTTGTACTCAAACATCCGGCTTTTATTTCTGGGGATTTCGATACGAATTTTGTAAAAACCTATTTTTCAGATCCATCGATCATAAATCAAGCAATGGTCGAAGAAAAAGTGGCGCTTTCTAATGCCATTGAAAAAATATGGGAGGATATACGGAACTTTAAAGAACAAGAATTTGCTTCAAAGGAAATAACTAGTTCTTGGAAAAATAAGTTGCAATCGTGAAAATTTTTCTTATTTCACATTGAATTTTAAGGTACTTTTACGACAAATTTTTCGCACATGAATTTACACGAATACCAAGGAAAAGCAATTCTAAAAAGTTACGGTGTTGCCGTACAAGAAGGAATTGTTGTTGACAAAGTCGAGGACGCCCTTGCTGCAGCAAATGAGTTAACAGCACTGACAGGTACTACCTGGTTTGTTATTAAAGCCCAAATCCATGCCGGTGGACGAGGAAAAGGGACCGTGGAAGAAACGGGTTCTCATGGCGTAACCTTAGCAAAAGGAATTGATCAAGTGGAAGAAAAAGTCCGTGGGATTTTGGGTGGTCATTTGACAACGGCTCAAACGAACGGTAAAGGAAAAAAAGTAAATAAAGTGCTTATTGCACAAGATGTATATTATCCAGGTGTTGCTGAAATTGAAGAGTTTTATATGTCTGTTTTACTGGATAGGGAAATAAGCAAAAATGTCATTGTTTATTCTACGGAAGGTGGAATGGATATTGAGCATGTAGCTGAACATACCCCAGAAAAAATTCACAGAGAAATTATTGATCCTCGTGT
>CAMCQW010000074.1 GCA_945877045.1 Chryseobacterium gleum | reverse complement strand
ATGCCGCTTCCGAAAGGGGCACAGAGCCATTTATGCAGACTCGTTCCATAATAATCACAGCCTAAGTCGCCTATTTTGTAGTCAGTATGTGCAAAGCTATGAGCACCATCTACAATTACTTCTGCCCCATTTTTATGAGCCAAGTCAGCAATTCGTTTCATTAGCGCCACCGGAATTAGCTGTCCTGTCCAGTTGATGAGGTGCGTTAAATAGACGATTTTTGTCTTTGGGTTTATTGCATCAGCATAAATCTTATAGATGTAATCATCGTCGGTTGTCGGCATGTTCAATTCTACCCAGCTAAGTTTAATCTTATCTCTTTTTTCTCTTTGTTTCCATGCATTTCGCATGTTGGGATAATCGTATTTGTTCACCACTACTTCATCACCTTCTTTCAAGTCTAGTCCAAAAATGATGGTGTTAAGCGCCTCGGTGGCATTTCTATTGATGCTTATTTCTTCTGGGTCCACACCACTGAAATGTGCTAATTTCCTTCGTAAAGGTTCTCGTCCTTCATCTAAGCTTCTCCACATATAATAGGTTGGCGCTTCGTTGCACCATTGGTAATACTTAATGTGGACATCTTGAACTTGTTTTGGTTGTGGGCTTACGCCACCATTGTTCAGGTTGATGATGTTGGAAGAAGTTGTAAAACAGGAGCGTACCCATGCCCAAAAATCATCATCGTTGAGTAAAGGTAGTTTTGAATAATCCAATGATGGGATGTTTTCAGCTGCATGAGCCCAAGGATCTAGGGAGGCAGCAGTGATAAGTCCACCTGCAAGAGCTGCTGATTGTTGAATAAATTTTCTACGAGTTGACATAATTATTTTTTAGAAAATTAAACTACTCAAAAATATGTTACTATTAACCAAAAAACAATAAATTGTTGATTTTCTTCTTTATTTTAAGAAATTAATTAGTTTAGTAATCTATTAAAATAATAAATTCAAAACCATGAAAGATATCTTTACATTTATCGTAGTTTTGTTTCTTGCAGCAAGTTCTTACGCTCAAGCACCTGATGGAGTTAATTACCAGGCGGTAATTCGCAATTTATCGGGAACCTTGGTGGCCAATACTACGATCGCAATTCGGATTCAGGTGAAACAAACTTCTGCCTCGGGAACCATCGTTTTTCAAGAAAGACACAGTGTGACCACCTCTGCACAAGGAGTGGTAAATTTAGTCATTGGACAAGGAACCTTGCTAGGCGGAAACTTTTCTACCATAAACTGGGCGACAGGTCCTTATTTTGTAAGTTTAGGCGTAAGTTTTACCAATGGCACCAACTATTTAGATTACGGTTCGCAACAATTAATGAGCGTTCCGTATGCTTTGTATGCAAAAAATGCAGGAAATCAATTAAATCAATGGCGCTACGGCAATACCGCACCCGCTGCCACTTTAGGTACATTGGGAGATTTTTATCTCAATATGACAGACGGAAATGTATATTATAAATCCAATCCAACTACTTGGTTATTAACTGGAAATATAACCGGCCCTGCAGGTGCTACTGGTGCAACGGGCGCACAAGGAATTCAGGGTCTAACAGGTGCTACAGGTGCTACAGGTCCCGTGGGAACTAACGGAGCTGTTGGAGCAACTGGCCCAACAGGATTAACTGGTCCAGCAGGCGCAACGGGCCCCATTGGATTACCCGGACCAGTTGGCCCAACCGGACTAACAGGCGCAATAGGTCCAGCAGGCGCAATGGGCCCCATTGGATTACCCGGACCAGTTGGCCCAACCGGACTAACAGGCGCAATCGGTCCAGCAGGCGCAACGGGCCCCATTGGATTACCCGGACCAGTTGGCCCAACCGGACTAACAGGCGCAATCGGTCCAGCAGGCGCAACGGGCCCCATTGGATTAACTGGACCAGCAGGTGCTCAGGGACCAGTTGGCCCGGCACCAGCTCCTACTAATATGAGTTATGCTCAAAATGTAGGGCTAGAAATATATTTAAATTCGGGTAATTTTCAAAACATTGTATCCGTTTCGCTAACCACAACTGGAGGTCCTGTTTTAGTAAGTGCATACGGTGATGCTACTGTCTTAGGAGGTAATGTAATTGGGAAGCTTCAATTATACAGAGATAATGTTCCATTGGGTAATTATTGTTGGATAGAAAGCAATGGTACCAATGAAAATCAACAATATGGATTGAGCGTAATCGATTCGGCTCTTCTTGCAGGCACCTATAATTATACCTTAAAAGCGGTGTATTTAGCTTCAGGAACTTGGTTCGGAGAGACAAAAGGGCCTGTCATACATGCCATTGAATTAAAAGGAGGAATTGGTGCTACTGGTCCAGCCGGAGCCAACGGCTCACAAGGACTAAATGCCTTAATAAAAACAACGATTGAACCCATAGGGGCTAATTGTGCAGCTGGAGGAACCAAATTTGAGACCGGTTTAGATGCCAACGGCAGCGGTATTCTTGATGCCGGTGAAATCAATGCGGCACTTACCACTTATGTGTGCAATGGGGTAGGTGTTGGCGGGGGAGCTCCCCACTTCATAGGTGAATTATGGGGAGGAGGTATTGTTTTTTATGTGAATGCAAGTGGCGATCATGGCCTTATTTGTGCCTTGCAAGATCAATCTGCGGGTATTAATTTTGGACTCGCCGATGATGCGATTTCCAATCCAATTAATCACAATCTAGCTGGCCAAGTTTTTACGGATTGGCGCATACCTTCTCGATATCAATTAAATCTTATGTACTCAAACCTGCATTTGGCCTCTCCACCACTTGGTGGTTTTTCTTCAAGTAATTATTGGAGCAGCAGTTGTACTGATAATCAATTGCCAATTCAAGGTTTTATAACTAATTTTTCAACCGGGGCCGTAAGTACTGTTTCTCGAAGTAATACGGGTCAAAAAGTGCGTGCTATTCGATCTTTTTAGTCTGGCCTTAAGTAGTTAAATAAGGGTTTTATATCCTGTAAACTACTTGTTTTTGATACTGATTTCATCAATAAAAAGCCAAGGTTGCGTTCCTTCGCCTGGCATTCCTAGTGGTATCTTATCTAACGTTTTGATGGTGATTCTAAATTTTTGCACTTTTTTCCCGATAAATAGCACTTGCTTTTCATTCACGAAATTCTCGCTTTGTGCAATGCCAAAGCCTAAGTTTGTTTTTAAATTTTTAAATTCAATTGCGTAAGGCAAATGAATCCAAGAATTCTCATCATTCAAAAATGAGATTTGTAGGCTATCAATTTTTTGTTTTTTAAGTAAATCTATTTCAATGATTACAACGGAGGTGTCAAATCCTATCCACTCGTGACCTTTCCATGGTCTTGCGCCAAACTGGCCATCAACTAGGGTTAAATCTCCGCTGTTATAGCGATCACTTGGTTTCGTTACAAAATGTATTGGCACTCCCAAGCAGGGATTCTTAAGAATAACAATTGTTCTGTCTATTCCTGTTTCATTTGAAACAAATTGATACCTAATAGGATTTGTTTTGTTCACACGATCAATGTTGAATTCGGCAGCCCCAATAAATTCATTATTCTGATTTATTGTAAATGCTTCCGTTGCTGAGTTTGATGCGATTTTTAGGGCAACACCTTTTGGCGTACGTTTGAAGGTGATTTTAGGTTTGAGAATTGTTTGTGAGAAATTGATTCCTTTCTTTTTTAAAAGTGGAAAATGCGAATCGATTAGTGTTTTTTCGAAGGCATCATACGTCGTTTTTTCTGTACACCACAGCGCCTCACTTAAAGCGATTGCTCTTGGAAAAGCCATGTACATGAGTTGATTAAACGTAGGTATGTATTCCGTCCACAAATTAGCTTGTCCACCTAGAACATAGCTTGCATCTTCTCTCGACATTTTTGGAGAAACTGGATTAAAGTCAAATACTTTCTCCAGATTGGTATAGCCTCCAATAGCTAAGGGTTCATCGTTTCCTTTGCCTTGATAATGATCAAAATAACAGTGGGATCCAGGTGACATAACGACCTCGTGCCCAAGTTTTGCCGCTTCAATTCCACCTTCAAAACCTCGCCAAGACATCACCGCGGCATTTGGTGAGAGCCCGCCTTCAAGAATTTCATCCCAACCAATCAATTTTTTTCCTTGCGACATTAAATATTTATCCATGCGTTGAATAAAATAACTTTGCAATTCATGTTCATCTTTCAGGTGATTTTCTTTCATGATGGCTTGACATTTATCACATTTTTTCCACCTTGTTTTGGGCGCCTCATCCCCACCAATATGGATGTATTTTGATGGAAATAGGGGAATTATTTCAGAAAGGATATCTTGCAGAAAAAGTATACTTTCTTCTTTCGAGCAGAAAATATCATCAAAAATCCCCCAAAGTCCGGGTACTTCTTGTTGTATTCCTGTGCATGAGTAATTTGGATAGGCTGCCAATGCAGCTCGGGCATGACCGGGCATTTCAATTTCAGGTACAACCGTAATGTTCCTCTGAGCAGCGTATTGGACAATTTCCTTTATTTGTTCTTGGGTGTAAAATCCACCGTAGCGTTCAGTTTTATAGGTTCTAGGCGAAGTTGTATAATGATTTTCAACCGTACTATCCCTCCAAGCTCCTATCTCCGTTAATTTTGGATATTTCTTAATTTCGATTCTCCAGCCTTGATCATCAGTGAGATGCCAATGAAAAGTGGTGAATTTATAAACCGCCATGAAATCAAGGAATTGTTTAATTTCCTCTAGTTGAAAAAAATGTCTTGCGACATCAAGGTGCATTCCACGCCATTGGTATTTGGGGTAATCATCTACGAAGCAATTGTTAATGCTATAACCTTCCGTATCCTTATGGATGAGTTGCATTAAAGAGTGAAATGCGAAATAACACGCTTTAGCTGACGAATACGTTATTATTATTTGTCCATTTACATTAATCGAATAACTATCCAATGGAACATTTACTGATTTTTTAAAAATAATAAGCGGCTTGTCTTTGGAATCAATTACTTGTATGTTATGATAAAATGCTACTGTTGTTTTAAGTTGTTGAATAATCGTTGAACTGAGACTACTAAAATCCATCGATAGCGATCCATCAAGTTGAATAGAGCCCGGCATACTTTTGAAAACAACGGGGTGAGGCAAGATGGTGCTTTGCTGCGCTATAAATACCATTGGAAATAGCAGTAACAATAGAGTGACAAGGATTTTCATAAGTAATTTTTACAAATGAACGGAATTAAAACAAAAAAAACGCCTTTCGGCGTTTCATTAATTCTTATGTAAAATAATTGTTTTTTTCTTCAACTTTTTCGATTCAATTGATTTACTAAAGTTTAGAATAAAATTTAATGTGTCGTTTGAAACTGTTTCTTTAGATTTTTTAGACACGTTTTCGGGTAGAATGTACTTTTGTACCATAGGCTCTTTTAGAAATGAAATTACTTAACGAAATACATTTGTTTTTATTTTAACAGATGAAATTTTTCTAACTTTGCTAAAGATAAAATTTTACGCATGTCCCATTCTTTTATTCCAGGTGTTGTAACAGGTGACGAAGTTCAAGCGCTATTTCGTTTTGCTAAATCAAAAGGATTTGCCCTACCAGCTGTAAACGTAACGAGTACATCGACTGTAAACGCCGTGATTGAAGCAGCAGCAAAAATTAATTCTCCGGTAATAATTCAATTTTCTAATGGAGGATCGCATTTTTTTGCGGGAAAAGGCTTGTCAAATAAAAATGAGCAAGCTGCCATCTTGGGTGGGATTAGTGGTGCAATGCATGTTCATCGTGTTGCAAAAGCATACGGTGCTACTGTTATTTTGCATACTGACCATTGTGCTAAAAATATATTGCCCTGGTTAGATGGACTCTTAGATGAAGGAGAAAAGTTTTTTAAGCAGCATGGAAAACCTCTGTATAGTTCTCACATGATCGATTTGTCTGAGGAACCAATTGAAGAGAATATTGCAATTTGTAAAACGTATTTAGAGCGAATGTCTAAAATAGGCATGACACTAGAAATTGAATTGGGCATTACAGGAGGAGAAGAAGACGGTGTTGATAATACCAATGTTGATAATTCAAAATTATATACTCAACCGGAAGAGGTTGCCTACGCTTACGAAGAACTGTTAAAGGTTTCTCCTAGATTTACAATCGCAGCGGCCTTTGGAAATGTTCACGGTGTTTACAAACCTGGCAATGTGTTTTTAACCCCTAAAATTCTTAAGTCTTCGCAAGATTTTGTGCAGCAAAAATTTAATACTGAGCATAATCCTGTTGATTTTGTTTTTCATGGAGGTTCTGGATCCACTATCGAAGAGATTAGAGAGGCAATTGGCTATGGGGTAATTAAAATGAATCTTGACACTGATTTGCAATTTGCTTTTACAGAAGGCGTGAGAGATTATGTAGAGAATAAGTTGCCTTATCTTCGTAAGCAAATAGGAAATCCAGACGGGATGGATATCCCTAATAAAAAATATTATGATCCAAGAAAATGGCTTCGTGAAGGCGAACTAACGTTTATGGCCCGAATGGAAAAAGCTTTCAGCGATTTAAATAATGTAGATACACTTTAATATAGCTATAAAAATATGAGCTGGTTTACAAGAAAAAAAGAAGGGATTACCACTTCTACAAGTGATAAAAAAGAAACGCCAGAGGGGTATTGGATAAAATGTTCGAATTGTAAAACGCTTTTTACATCAGAAGATTTAGCTAAAAACAATGGGGTGTGTTCACGATGTTCTCATCATGAGCGCTTAAGTGCAGGTCAATATTTTGATTTTATCTTCGATAAAGGAAAATACACAGAATTAGATAAAAATTTAAGTTCTGCTGATCCCTTAGGCTTTACGGATACCAAAAACTACAAGGAACGCGTTACCGCTTCTCAAAAAGCAACAGGTTTAAAAGATGCCATTCGTACAGCTAAAGGCAAATTAGATAATCATGATTTTGTTATTGCAGCTATGGATTTTGCTTTTATTGGTGGGTCCATGGGGAGTGTTATGGGAGAAAAGATCGCACGAGCAATTGATGAAGCGATAGCGATAAAGGCGCCATTTATGATTATTTCTAAATCTGGTGGAGCAAGAATGATGGAAGCGGGTTTCTCGCTGATGCAAATGGCAAAAGTTTCTGGTAAATTAGGTCAATTAGCGGATGCTGGATTGCCTTACATTTCCTATTTAACAGACCCAACAACGGGGGGAGTCACCGCATCTTTCGCTATGTTAGGAGATATTAACATAGCTGAACCAGGCGCATTAATTGCATTTGCAGGTCCTCGTGTTGTTAAAGAAACAATTGGCAGGGATTTACCAAGCGGCTTTCAAACCTCTGAGTTTTTACTAGAACACGGTTTTCTGGACTTCATTATTGATCGAACTGAGATTAGAGAAAAGTTAGCCATGTCTTTAAAGTTTTTTAAGAATTGATGAAATTCACCAAGTTGAATGATGATAATTCTTGGTTATGGGAATTTGATTCGTATTCACTTTTGGTTGATCCGTGGTTTACCCCACAACAAGTCGACTTAGCACCTTGGTTTTCGACACAACGACATGTAACAACGCAACCAGCAATTGCAGATTTACCTTTTTTTGATGCTATTTTTATTTCGCATTCCTTCAGTGATCATTGTAATAAAGAAACATTATTACAGTTCCCGGCGAATACTACCATTATCGCTACTTCTTCTATTTTAAGGAAAATAAAATCTTGGGGATATTTTTCGCAGCTAATTCCAATAGAACAAGCCCCATTTGAAATACAACGATATAAACCTAGTGGATTACTAGATTTGGTGCATCATGCCTATTTACTAAAAACAAAAAGTGCTAGTATGCTCTTTGCACCGCATGGCACAAAAAACAAAAAGTTACCCGAAGCTGTCGATGTTCTCATTGGGACAAGTACACTCTATCAACTCCCATTTTGGTTGGGAGGAACAGTTAACTTAGGATTAAAGAATTTATTGACGCTTGCTCAAAGTTGTCACGCTAAGTGGATACTCAATACGCACGATGAAGCAAAATTAGGAACAGGTGTTGTAGAACGCTTTGCAAATAAAGAATATGTGGAGAATCATCCTCAGATTAAATTCCTAAAAACAGGCGAATCTTTTGAATATATTCAATAATTACTAAACGACCCTCCTAATTAGCGTTTCGAAATTTTATTATTGCTTATTACGCGTTGCGAGGAAGATTTAAATCTATCAATTTGCTCTGATCTCGTTTTATTGTGTTTGGTTTTACAACTTTCTACGCGTTCTCTCCATCTTCGGTAACTACTTGCTTTCAGTTCTTTACGCATTAGGTTTCTTACTGCTTGTTCATTCAAACTGAACTGTATTTTTATGGCATCAAAAGGCGTGCGATCTTCCCATGCCATTTCGATAATTCGATCT
>CAMCQW010000073.1 GCA_945877045.1 Chryseobacterium gleum | reverse complement strand
ACCGTTGCTGAGGTGATTTATTACACAGGGGTTCACCCATATACCTTAAAGCCAATCAAAACTGTAAAAACAAAAGAAGAGAAAATTAATCAAAATCGTTTTTTCTTTTGGTATAAACGTGAAAACCAAGGGTGGATAAAACAACGATTGGAAAAAGCAAAACGACCCGATTTGATCGAAAAATTATTAGGGAGTCCCTCCGAAAAGTCACCTTCCAAAGTGCCTACTTGGCTTGAAGAAAAACGTAAGAAAAATTAGTTTTCTCGATTTGTTTAAGAACTCCATTCCATAATTCAATTCGCATTTGGAGTGCTTTAAGGGATACCGATGTAGCTTCCTGCCACTTAATAGGGTCATCTCCACAAAGTTCATCCATCATTTGAAGCGATATGGGTCCATGTTCGCCACCATCAATTTCGATATGACGCTCCAAATAATACAAAAGACGAGAAGTGGAAACGCCTTCTTTTTCTTGCAATCCCTTTACGATTTCAATAAACATATCCGGGATTAAGTCTTCCCTTCCGAAGGTAAATACAGCAGCAATTTCGTGAAGTTTACCTTTTGAAATAATGCTAAAAGTAAAATCCATGAACGCCATGGTCTCTGGACGTACTTTTGTGGCGTCGATCGCGGATAAAATTTTTCCGCCTTCAGCAATTTTATTGACGAAGGTTTTAATGTGCTGCGTGTCTGCACCAATTTCGTCCATTGCATTAAGGTAGAGTTCGTAGTGGCTAGCAGCAACATGATTGTTGTCGAGGTCACTTTCCTCACCCAGTACAATTTCGTTGATAAACCTCCTGGTTGTTGGACTTCCAACGGGCACCCAAGGTAATGAAACACAGGTAAGCCCGTTTTGCAATGCTTTTAGAAGGCTCATGAAATCCCAAACAGCATAGCAATGTTGCTCCATAAATAATGTTAATGGCAACCTTGTGTCCATACTTTTATACAATGGGTGGCTAAGCAATTCTTGTCGCAATGGCGCAATGGCTTCCGAAAGTTTTTTTATAGCTTGATTCATGTCAGTTTAACACCTAATTCTTTTAATTGTTCGGCACTTATTGGTGAAGGCGCATCAATCATGGTATCTTTTCCACTGTTGTTTTTAGGAAACGCTATGAAATCACGAATAGATTCTGAACCTCCTAATGTAGCGACTAATCGATCCAAGCCAAAAGCTAAGCCGCCGTGTGGTGGCGCGCCGTACTCAAATGCGGTCATTAAAAACCCGAATTGTGCTTGCGCGTCCTCTTTTGTGAATCCCAATAAATCGAACATTCTCGATTGCAGTGCTTTGTCATGAATCCGAATCGAGCCACCTCCTAATTCAACACCGTTCATCGCTAAGTCATAGGCGTTTGCTCTAACTTTTCCAGGATCGGTATCGATTAAGTCCATGTCTTCTGGTTTTGGAGACGTAAATGGATGGTGCATCGCATGAAAACGTTTGTTGTCTTCATCCCATTCTAACAATGGAAAATCGGTTACCCATAATGGTTTAAAAATAGAAGGGTCTCTCAAGCCTAAGCTATTGCCAAGGTATAAGCGTAATTCACTTAGTTGTTTACGGGTTTTTTCAAGTTCCCCGCAAAGCAACAATAATAGGTCGCCAGGCTTTGCATTGGTCGCCATCATCCATTCCTTTAATGCGGTTTCGTCATAGAATTTATCGACCGACGATTTTAGGGTTCCGTCTAGATTATACTTGGCATAGATTAATCCTTTTGCACCAATCTGAGGACGCTTCACCCATTCCGTTAATTCGTCAAGTTGTTTCCGTGTATAATCTGCGCATCCAGCAACATTGATGGCAAGTACTGAATTAGCGTCATCAAAAACTGGAAATCCTTTACCATGAGCTATTGCAGTTAGCTCCACGAATTCCATTTCGAAACGAATATCAGGTTTGTCGGAGCCAAAACGTTCCATCGCTTCTTGGTAGGAAATTCTCGGAAAAGCATCGGAAAACTCAATGTTTTTAACCGTTTTAAAAACATGTTTAATCAAGCCTTCAAAGGTGTCAAGTATATCGTTTTGCTCAACAAATGCCATTTCGCAATCGATTTGTGTGAATTCCGGTTGTCTATCGGCTCTTAAATCTTCATCACGGAAACATTTTACAATTTGGTAATACCGGTCAATTCCTGACACCATTAATAATTGTTTGAAGGTTTGTGGCGATTGTGGTAAGGCATAAAAAAGACCTTGATTCATTCTGCTTGGAACAACGAAATCTCTTGCCCCTTCAGGTGTCGACTTGATTAGCACGGGTGTTTCTACGTCTAAAAATCCTTTATTATTCAGGAAATTTCTTACTTCCTGAGATACTTTATGTCGTAACATTAAATTGTCCCGTACTGGATTTCTTCTTATGTCCAAGTAGCGGTATTGCATCCTTAATTCATCACCTCCATCTGTTTCATCTTCTATGGTAAAGGGTGGGAGTTTTGCCGTGTTTAATATGGTTAAAAGCTCCACAATAATTTCAATTTCTCCGGTAGGAATATTTTTGTTTTTATTGCTTCTTTCAATTACTTTTCCTCTTATTTGAATAACAAACTCTCGCCCCAATTTATTCGCACGTTCTGCTAATTCAGCATTTTGGTCAGCATTAAAAGTTAATTGTGTTATTCCGTATCGATCTCTTAGGTCAATAAAAGTCATGCCGCCTAAGTCTCGGGAGCGTTGGACCCATCCCGCCAATTCAATGGTATTGCCTATTTCTTTACTAGTTAATTCCCCACAGGTGTGCGTTCTAAACATTTCTTTTTTTTAACAAAAATAAGCAATTCTCGTCGTTTGGCTGATTCTATGACATGATTATTTGATCTTCAACTTCTTCAATATTCATTCATTTAGTATGTCAAATAACTCAAAAGTTAATTTTGTTCATATTCTCAATATAATTAATTAACATACAATACCTTAGAAGAATAAACTAAAAGATATGTATATTTTAGCGAATACAGAAATGTCCATCTTTTTCTATTTTTCTGCGGCATTAATTTCTGTAGTGGCGATTATTTTTGCCATCAATTTATTTAAAAGAAAAGGGTGATTTATTAAGGGGCATATTTTTGTT
Organism: Chryseobacterium gleum; assembly: GCA_945877045.1. Taxonomy (GTDB): domain Bacteria; phylum Bacteroidota; class Bacteroidia; order Flavobacteriales_D; family Crocinitomicaceae; genus UBA952. The sequence goes on along the minus strand of CAMCQW010000073.1, from coordinate 5,341 downwards.
CCTTAAAACGAAAAATTTCCATTGTTCCCGTTGCTTTATCTTGTTTGATAAGGGCGGAGATAATTTTATTTGTTGGATCATATAGAAGTTGCCATTCGCTTATAAATGCACCATCTTTTAGAATTTCTTTAGATTCTAATTCTCCATCTGTGTTGTATGTAAAACAATTTTGTTCAATTGGCAGATCAAAATTTTCAGGATAGTAAGTAAGAGAGGCTAATCGCCCAAATTCCATTAAATATTCTTTTCTAGTAGGATGACTGCTCATTTTCCATTTTTCCGTCTCTACCATTAAATCAAGATCACTCGAAATAATTGTCTGCTCTTTGAATAACTGTTTGTGTTCATCATAATATTTTTTGAGACAGCCATCTTTTAATAGGATGTATTCAATTCTTTCATAGTTAATGATGGAAGGAAGTTCTTGTGTTTCACGGTGTATTAATGATTCAATTTTCTCATGTATGCGACCCAATGAATCATAATTAAATTGAGTAATGAGCCAATTAACTCCCCATACTTTTTTCGTTTCGATTAATCGTGCGGAGGAATCATAGTTGAAATATTGAATGGTCGTTTCGAATTTATCGTTACTATTTTTTATTTGTTCAATTTGAATCATATTTCCCGTCGTATCGAAATGGTAAATTAATTCATCTTTTGTAAGCCGAATAGCATCATTTTTTTTCTTAATTGAAATGGTTGCTGATAAGCGCTGGATATTTAATGCTTGGATGAAAGTCGGATTGAAAAAGGCTTGGTCTGAAAAAGCACCGCCATTATTGTTAGTTATAAATTGTCCGCGACCATCTAGCGAACAGATTATAAAAACAACTAGCAGGATTCTCAAAAGCGAACTATTGATTTAATAGCAAAGAATTCCACCCAGTTTTTTCTAATAGAAAGTTCCGTATCGTAGATAAATCAACCCGTTCTTGTTCCATTGTATCCCGATCTCTTATGGTTACGGTGTTATCTTCCAAACTTTGATGATCAATGGTGATAGCATAAGGGGTGCCAATGGCGTCTTGTCTTCTATATCGTTTCCCTATGGAATCTTTTTCATCGTATTGGATGGAAAAATCGAATTGTAATTCTTTCATGATTTCCCGCGATTTTTCCGGCAAGCCATCTTTTTTTAACAGTGGAAGAATCGCTACTTTGTAGGGTGCTAGAGCCGGCGGGATGGTTAAGACAATGCGTGAGCTTCCATCTTCAAGGGTTTCGTTCTTATATGAAGCACTCAGGATAGATAAAAACATCCGGTCAAGACCAAGGGAGGTTTCTACCACAAATGGTACATAACTTTTGTTTGTAGTTGTATCAAAATACTGAAGTTTCTTACCTGAAAAGGTTTCGTGTTGTTTTAAATCAAAATCGGTCCTCGAATGAATGCCTTCTAATTCTTTGAAGCCCATAGGAAAATTAAACTCTATATCACAAGCTGCATTGGCATAATGAGCCAGTTTTACATGGTCGTGAAAACGATAGTTAGCATCGCCCAAATTAAGCGCTTTGTGCCAATTCTCTCTTGCTTTTTTCCAGTTATCATACCACTTAATTTCTTGGCCTGGTTCAACAAAGAATTGCATTTCCATTTGTTCAAATTCGCGCATGCGAAAAATAAATTGCCTGGCAACGATTTCATTCCTAAAGGCTTTTCCTATTTGAGCAATACCAAAGGGTATTTTCATTCTTCCCGATTTCTGAACATTAAGAAAATTAACAAAAATTCCTTGTGCCGTTTCTGGGCGCAAATAGATGGTGGATGCTTCGCCAGCGACAGACCCCATTTCTGTTGAGAACATTAAATTAAATTGCCGTACATCGGTCCAGTTTTTAGTGCCTGAAATGGGACATGCGATTTCCAAATCAATAATTAACTGCCTTACGCCTTCCAAATCATCATTTGACAATGTTTCTTTGAACCGTGACTCAATTTCAATGATTTTCGTAGCATTTCGAAGTACATTCGGATTTGTTCGACGGAATTCTACCTCATTAAAAGCTTCTCCAAATTTTTGTTTCCCTTTGTCTACTTCCTTATCAATTTTTACTTTTATTTTTTCTATGTGTTCTTCAATTAACACATCTGCTCGGTATCTTTTTTTTGAATCTTTATTGTCAATTAATGGGTCGTTAAAGGCATCTACGTGGCCTGAGGCTTTCCAAATGCTTGGGTGCATAAAGATCGAGGAGTCAATACCAACTATATTGGTGTGCATTTGAACCATCGCTTTCCACCAATATGTTTTAATGTTATTTTTCAACTCAACGCCAACTTGGCCATAATCGTAGGTAGCGGCAAGTCCATCATAAATCTCGGATGATGGAAAAATAAATCCGTATTCTTTTGAATGGGAAATAATGTCTTTTAATAAATCTTGTTGTTGTTCCATGGCTCAAAGATACGTGCAATATCTATGCGGTTATTTAATCATAGGGAACAATTTCAACAATGTATATTGAATTAAGTGGATCATAATTAATAAATTTGATGACTATGCGCTTATATCTAAATGAAAATGAATTTATTGAAACAGATTCTCCAATGGATTTGTCTATTGAGCTTGCTGATAACCAATCCTTAAGCGCTTGGTATGTCTCTCCGCCAAAAATGGAGGTTGTCCGTGAAAATGGGTTTCTAGGAAGTGTTGAAGAAGGGGGAGATGTGAATTTTAGATCAATTTGGTTTAATCCGCACGGTCATGGAACGCACACGGAATCATCTGGGCATATTACCAAGGAAATTTTGTCTGTAAATAAGGTTCTTAAAAACTATTTTTTTCGCGCTTTACTTATTTCCTTGTCTCCAGTTGAAAAATCAAATGGCGATAGGGTAATTACAATTCCCACCTTTCCTGAAGGAACTAATGTTGAAGCGCTCATAATACGAACTTTGCCGAATAGTGACTCAAAAAAGTCCTTGAATTATGCAGATACAAATCCGCCATTTTTAGGATTAGAGGGAATCAAGGTGTTGAATGATTTTCATATTAAACACTTACTAATTGATTTGCCTTCCGTTGACAAAGAAAAAGATGGGGGAGAGTTAGCGTTCCATCACGCTTTTTGGGAAGTGCCTCTTCGTAATCGCATAGAAAGAACGATCACAGAATTTATTTTTGTAGATGATTACATACATGACGGAGAATACATTCTAGAGTTACAAGTCGCTCCTTTTGAAAACGATGCTAGCCCAAGCAGGCCCTTACTATATAAAATAAATCAAATTAAATAAGAAAAGGGCCGAAGCCCTTTTCAATTGTTAGACCGATTAAAGTCTGAGTGGTTCTTTTTATAAAAAGGACAGGTACTTATTACGTTGTTTGATAAAATTAATTGCTTTATTATAATTATGAAATAAACTGCCTCTCCAAGCAGGAATCAATTTCCAACATAATAAGCGTCCTGCCTTCTTTCCTTATTATTTCGAAATAAAACTATTGAAAATTGTTCGATATTCTATGCTTAGATGTTTGAAATACTTCTAATATTGAATATTGATTGTTCTTTAATTATTATTCTATGATTACGGGATCATTTGGGCATACGTATTAATACTTAGAAATTATTATGTAACTAATTGTATTTTAATCACGTAATGTGTTATATACGATATGAAATAATATAATTTATTTCAATTTTGACAAATAAACAAATACAAACAAACAAAAACAAACGCCATGAAAACAATCTTAAATTTAAACTCGCTGGTTTTAGCTCTTTCTATGTTACTTGCTTCAAGTGTCTTTTCCTTTAATGGTAATAAGGAATCGTTTAATGATGATGTTATAGAGGTTGTTGCGAATTCAGCCACAGGAAATGCTCGAATAAATTGGAAGGACAGTCGAATTGAAACCATTGAAATTATTTCTTCCAATGGTCAGTTTATGCCAACCATTCCTGTTATGGGTGCGTCAGAATTACACTTGAACGATTTAATCAATGGAACATATACCATAGTTTTTAAATCAAATGAGACCATTTTATACACAAAAACAATTGAAATAAATAGATAATCTCCAAGCGTAACAATGAAAAAAGAGGGTTTATCCCTCTTTTTTTTTACAACATTTTTATCGACGAAAGACCTCCGTCAATGTGGATTATTTGTCCAGTTACCCAGCTGTTTTCGATTAAAAACTGTACGCCTTGAGCAATATCAACTGGTGTACCGATTCGTTTTAATGGATGACGATTATTCGCCCCCTCTCTTTTTAATTCAGTGTTTAATAGATCTTGGGCTAAAGGGGTATCTGTTAAAGATGGCGCAATACAATTTACTCTCACAAAAGGCGCCCACTCAGCAGCAAGACTTTTCATCAGTCCTTCTATCGCACCTTTTGAAACCGCAATGGAAGAGTGGAAACCCATCCCTTGACTTATAGCAATTGTGCTAAATAATACAACATTGCCGTTATTTGATTTAAGTGTTTTTTGATAAAACTGCAAGACCTTTATGGCACCAATTACGTTGGTCTGTAAATCGTTCAGAAAATCCGCTTCACTAAACCGATGAAAGGGTTTTAATTGTATAGTACCTGGGCAATACACAATCGTTTTTAAAGTCGGAAGGTCAGGAAATTCATCTGTCAAAACATTGATTTTATAATGATTATCTGCGCTTTCATCACCTCTTCTTGAAAATATAATGCAATTGGATTTCCCAAGTGCTTCTACAACGGCATTTCCAATTCCGCTATTGCCCCCAATTATTAAATGATTCATTTTTGTTTTTTTAAGTTCTCAATCTAAACAACTATTTACTTAACTTGTTTAGAAAATAGTTGTGGCAATCCTTTAAATAAGGTATTTTTGTACTTTAATTAGTTGTTATTTATAATTAATCTAAATAGAACGAAATGATAACAGTTACAGATCAAGCAAAAAACCAAGCTATACGTTTAATGGAAGACGATGGTAAGTCAGGGTATTTTATTCGTGTAGGCGTTCAAGGAGGAGGGTGTTCGGGCCTTATGTACCAGCTTACTTTTGATAATCAACATTTAGAAGGGGACACCAACATTGAAGATAATGGGGTAACGGTTGTCGTGGACAAGAAAAGTTATTTATACTTAATTGGAACCATTTTAGACTTCTCCGGAGGATTAAACGGAAAGGGTTTTGTTTTTAAAAATCCAAATGCCGATCGGACTTGTGGTTGTGGAGAATCTTTCTCTGTATAAATACAATTGAACTGAAATAATGGCAAACTATACCGAGGACGAATTAGCAGATGAACTTAAAAACCAAGAATATAAATTTGGTTTTGTAAGTGATATAGATACAGATACTATTCCTATTGGACTTAATGAAGATATTATTCGATTGATATCCT
>CAMCQW010000072.1 GCA_945877045.1 Chryseobacterium gleum | reverse complement strand
GATCCTAGAAGAGGTTATGGACATGAAAATGTGTTAACCGAAATAGATATTGACCGAGACAGCTTGGAATTGTTAGAAAAAAGGAACTTTACCGTTAATTCAATTCCTGAGAAAGACGATATCGTTTATTTAAAATCGACCGCAAATTTAAGTACGGGTGGAACTTCGATAGATGTAACAGATATGATGCATCCCGAGAATGTCTTTATGGCAGAACGTATTTCTAGAATTATTGGCTTAGACGTTTGTGGAGTTGATATTATGGCAAACAACCTTACCCAATCATTAAAAGAAAATGGCGGGGTTATTTTAGAAGTTAATGCTGCGCCAGGATTTAGGATGCATTTAGCCCCTTCAGAAGGATTGCCTAGAAATGTTGCCGCTCCAGTTATTGACATGCTTTATCCACTAGGGAAACCTTCACGAATTCCAATTATAGCAATTACAGGAACGAACGGTAAAACAACAACAACACGTTTAATCGCTCATATTGTAAAAAATAATGGATTCCGCGTGGGCTTCACCACTTCCGATGGCATCTATATTCAAAATCATTTAATGGAGAAGGGTGACACAACTGGACCAATATCCGCCGAATATATTTTAAAAGACCCAAATGTTGAATTTGCCGTATTAGAAACCGCAAGAGGCGGCATATTAAGATCAGGTCTTGGCTTTAGCAGATGTGACATTGGGATAATAACCAATATTCAAGAAGATCACCTAGGAATTAGTGATATTCACGACTTAAATGACTTGTCACGCGTTAAATCCGTCGTAGTTGAAAGTATAAAAAAAGATGGCTGGGCTGTCTTAAATGGCGAAGACGAATATTGCATAAAAATTGCTGATAAATTGGATTGTAATGTGGCCCTTTTTAGTTTAAATGAAGATAATAATGCAATTATTGAGCATTGCAAAAATGGTGGAATTGCTGCTATCTATGAAAATGGATTTGTTACCATTAAGAAAGGAGATTGGAAAATTAGAGTTGAAAAAGCGACACTTATTCCTTTAACGATGAACGGGAAGGCGAAATTCATGATAGCGAATGTCCTTGCAGCAACACTTGCCTCCTATTTATACGGCTTCAAAATAGAAGATATTAAATTATCCCTAACTACTTTCCTTCCAGGGGCTGCGCAGACACCTGGAAGAATGAATGTATTTAAATTTTCCAAGTTTAAGGTGATGATTGATTTTGCTCATAATCCAACTGGCTACCGTGGAATCGAAGATTATCTTCAAAGTGTAGAAGCGAAAAGAAAAATTGGGATTATTTCTGGTATTGGAGACCGACGTGATGATGACATAAAAGAATGCGCAAGAATTGCCGCTCGAATGTTTGATCACATTATTATTCGACAAGAAAAATACTTGCGTGGTAGAACCGAAAAACAAATCATCGACCTAATTATTGATGGCATCAAAGAATCTGATGCGGCTACTTCGTATGAAGTGGTTACACTTGAAATTGATGCGATTCGACATGCTTTCTCCCTGGCTGTAGAGGGAACCTATATTGTTGCCCTAAGCGATGTGGTTGCCAATGCAATAGAAATTGTACAAGAATATTTAGATCTTGAAACTGAAAGTGGCGTTATTTAAGTGAATGGATAATAGACAGGTATTTACCCTTAAACAAGTAGTTTCTTCCATTAAAAAAACGATTGAAGATCGCTACAATAGCACCTATTGGGTAAAAGCAGAGATGCATAAGTTAAACCTATACCCAAGTGGTCACGCATTCCCCGAACTTGTACAAAAAGAAGGAGATAAAATCGTGGCGCAAATTAATGGTAATATCTGGAAAACCCAATTTACTCAAATTAACAAGCGATTTATTGAGGTCGTAAAAGAGCCTTTGAGCGAAGGAACCAATTTACTACTTTGTGTTAAAATTGTTTTCAATGAATCCTATGGGTTAAGCCTTCAAATAATTGATATTGACCCTTCCTATTCGTTGGGAGAACTACAAAAACAGCGGGACGAAACCCTCAAAAAACTCGCTGATTTAGGTATTTTAAATAATAATCAAAACCTGTCATTTCCATTGTTGCCAAAACGCATTGCTGTAATTTCAGCTGAATCAAGTAAAGGTTTATCTGACTTTATGCACATGCTAGAGGAATCGAAAAATAAATATACCCTTCAAACTCATTTATTTCCCGCCTATCTTCAAGGCGATGTTGCTGTAAATTCAATCATTCATGCCTTAAAGAAAATACATAAAGTTCGACACCATTTTGACGTGGTGCTGATTATCCGAGGGGGAGGTGGAGAAGTAGGGCTCTCGTGTTACAACCATTTTGAATTATGTAAAAGTATTGCCGAATTTCCTCTGCCTATCTTAACCGGCATTGGTCATTCTACCAATTTAACCGTGGCAGAAATGGTTTCATATAGACACGCCATAACTCCTACTAAATTAGCAGAATTTCTACTCGTGAACTTTAAAGAATTCGAATTATCCCTTCAACGATTCTCTTACACCATAAAAGAAAAAAGCCGCAATTGTTTTTCCTACACCAAAGCAGAATTTAAGGGTTCCATAGCCCTACTTAAGCAACTTCGGACTAGGCTCACTCTTTCAGCTTGGAACGAACTGAGTTTATTTTCAACAAAGATGTCATTTTCAAGCAGGCAATTAATTGAAAGGTCGCAAGGAAAAATAGAGCAAGTGGGAACTGACCTTAAACGATCTTCAAAAAACCAAGTTGAAAATTGCGGCTTTATTTTTATCGAATATAAAGCATGTATCCATCGAGTTATAAGTCAAAAAACCAAGCGCGCGGCCGATCAATTGGGTGCATTTGAAAGCATTGTTAATGCCCTTAACCCCGATAACGTGCTAAAAAGAGGCTATTCAATTACCTTACACCAGGGAAAATTAATCGATCATACCGCAAAATTAAAAGACGGAGATATCCTCCTAACAAAAAACGAATACTTAGATATTGAGTCGAGATGGATTAAATCAAGCCCTAGGAAGGAAGACAAACTGAATAAATGACCGCATTGTTTTTGGCTAGCTGCCAACAAGTTCATTACATTTGTAAGCATGAACTTCACCTTTGGAAAGAAATATCGATTATGCAGTAAAAAGAAAATTGAAGAGGTCTTTCAAAAAGGTGTTAAAATACATGGTTTTCCTTTCCTTTCCTATCACATAATACAAGCGGAAGAAAATCCTTCGTTTAAGATTTTAATAAGTGTCCCTAAAAAATTTATTAAAAAAGCACACGATCGAAATTACATCAAACGATGCATGCGTGAGGGGATTAGAAAAAACAAAGAACTCTTAGAAGAATTGCTAATTTTGAAAGGAATAAGTGTTGATATTGCCATGGTATACATCTGCCGAGAAAGAAAAGAGGCAGATGAAATAGAACTTAAAATCATTGATAATATAAAAAAGATAAAAAATGCATTACAAAAACTTCCTGCTTAAACCGCTATTTTTTAGCGCCTTATTACTCATCTCCTTAGGGACAAAAGCGCAATCCAATGGCTTTGAGGTGATAAAAAGCCTCGAGTTAATGGATCAGATCTATGAAAATTTGGAACTCTATTTTGTAGATGAATTACAACCAGGTAAATTGTCCAAAGTTGCTATTGACGCTATGTTAAAAGAACTGGATCCCTATACCGTATATTACCATGAGTCGAACATCGAAGATTATCGCTTAATGACAACAGGACAATATGGAGGAATTGGGGCGCTAATAAAAAAAGTCGATGATTACACATTTATCAGTGAGCCCTATGAGGCAAATCCAGCTCAAAAAAGTGGCTTAATGGCGGGCGATAAAATCTTGGAAATTGATGGCAAAACGATGTTTAAAAAGACCACTGACCAAGTTTCAGATGCATTAAAAGGTCCAAAAGGTACCGTGGTGAAAGTCCTAATAGAACGATTAAATGAAGGGAAGAAAACCATCGAGATAACAAGAGATGAAATAAAAATTCCAGATGTTCCTTATTACGGAATAATTAAAGATAAGGTGGGCTATATTTCTTTGAACAGCTTCACCCAAACCGCTGCTGAAGAAGTGAAAAAAGGAATTAAAGAAATGCAAAAAAATGGCATGAATCAATTAATTTTAGATTTGCGAGGAAATGGAGGAGGACTTTTGATTGAAGCTGTAAAGATTGTTAATTTCTTCGTGCCGAAAGATCAAGTGGTTGTGTTTACAAAAGGACGAGTGAAGGAAGAAAACTATGTGTACAAGACCATGGATGAACCTATCGCCTTGGGGCTTCCATTAATCATATTAATCGATGAAGGCTCTGCATCAGCAAGCGAAATTGTTGCTGGAAGTTTACAAGATTTAGATAAAGCAGTAATTATTGGAGGTCAAAGCTATGGCAAGGGATTGGTGCAACGCACCTACGATTTAAAGTATGGCTCTAAAGTAAAGATAACCATCGCAAAATACTATACACCCTCGGGACGATGTGTTCAACGGTTAGAATATTATGATAAAGAAACCGGGGCAAAGCCAAAGGATATTCCCGATTCTTTGTTACGGAAATTCAAAACAAAAAATGGCCGTGAAGTAATTGATGGCCGTGGCATAGACCCAGATATTGCAATAGAAAAAGAAGAATTGAGCCGCTTATCAGCCTTGTTATTTAGCAAAAACTTACTGTTTAATTATGCGACGGAATACCATGCTGCTAAAAAAGAAATTGTTGGGGCCGATGAGTTTCGTTTAACAGAGGAAGAGTACGTAACGTTTAAGAATTATGTCTTAAAAGAAAAATTGAACTATACTTCCCTGGCGGAAGAGGCATTAAAAAAAATGAAAGAGGCCGCGGAAAAGGAAGGTGTTTTTGAAGAAATAAAAATGGAATATGAAAAAACATTGGAAAAAGTCAGTCCAAACCAAACGCTTGATTTAGAAAACAAAAAGAAAGAAATCCTTGAATTACTTGAAAATGAAATTGTTTCCAGGTATTATTATCAAAAGGGCAGAACTATTAATTCATTTCAGCACGATCCTGTGGTAATAAAAGCGATTGAAACTGCCATTAATAAAGTTTCTTACGATGCCATTTTGAAAAATTAAGAACGAAAGGTGAAGGCTACCAGAAAACTATTATCCCCAAAGACAACAAGTACGATACACTTTTGGCTTATAGCGCTAATGCTTATAGGAATTGTGGGGAGCAAGTTTCTGATGTCTATAACGATGATGTTATGCATGGTAAATTTTTTAGTGGAAGCTGATTTTAAAAATTATTGGCAAAGAATTAAAGAAAATCGTCTACTACACTTACTAATTGCTTTTTATCTTTTACATGCTATAAGCCTTCTTTGGAGCGATAATATTTCTTATGGAATCAACGATTTAAGAATAAAAGCACCGCTGCTTGTTGTCTCACTAATTCTCATTGCGAAGCCTATTTTGAAATCAGATCGTAATAAGCTTTATTTATTATTGATTTTGAGTTTATTGGTGACTTCCGTTATTAATTTCTGTCATTATCAATTTTTATTAAATGCCCACTTAGCAAAAGATATACGAGAACTATCGTTCTTTGGGTCTCATATTAGATACGGGATATTGCTTGCATTTGGCATTGGGATTTGTTTGTTTTTAAGCCGTGAATTCAAGCGGTTTTCTATAGGCTTAATTAGTTGTGCCGCTTGGTTTATTTTTTACACCTATTACAGCCAAGTTTTATCTGGACTACTTTCATTACTCGTTGTTTTTATTCTATATGCGGTTCTATACTTCCGAGAAAGAAAATGGGTGTTAATTAGTGGGGCGATCCTTTGCTTAACTATCTTAATCGGTACAGCAGCCTTTCTTTTTAGCAAGGAAAAAGAAAAGACAAGCCCGATAAGTCAATCAAGCGAATTAAAGGATGCTTGGAATAAGAGATCCAACATTGCATTTGACAGCCTTGATTTAAAAAGGCAGCCCTTACAGATAACCTTGATAAGGTATTTAGCATCGAAAGAATTACTACCAAACAAGAACGGGGTAAACGAATTAGATGAAGATGACGTGCATAATATTGAAAATGGATTTGCAGATATACACGAAACTGGATTTGGATTTACTGCGAGATTATATGGATTAAAATATCAAATTCATCACGCCGGTAATCCAAATGGGCATTCACTTTTACAACGGATTGAATCATGGAAAACAGCAGGGCAAATAATAAAAGAAAATTGGCTGTATGGTGTTGGAGCAGGGGATGTTGCCGATAAATTTGAACAAAAATATAAGGAGAATAAATCAATGCTTATTGCAGAAAATAGAATTCGTGCACACAATTCTTTTTTAACCTATTGGCTAAGTTTTGGGATAATAGGGCTGGTTTTATTTACCTATATCCAATATTCATTTTTTCAATTTGAATGGCGTAATGTTAATTATTTAGGTTTATTATTTATTGGACTCTCTTTGATTTCTTTTCTCTTGGAAGATGCATTAGAAACACAAACAGGCGTTACATTTTTTGCCTTTTTCTATTCCTTTTATGCATCAAAAGATGCGGCACTAAAGTCCAATTAATCTTTTTTAATTACTTTCGTAAACGATGTCAATTGAAGTAAAAAATCTATTCAAATATTACGGTGAGCAAGCTGCTGTAAATAACGTTTCATTTTCCGTAAGAAATGGTGAAATTGTTGGTTTCTTAGGACCTAATGGTGCAGGAAAATCGACAACTATGAAAATTATAAGTGGATTTATCCCTTCAGACCAGGGAGAAGTTACCGTTTGTGGTTTAAAAGTAGATGTTGATAATCTAGAAACCAGGAAACTAATTGGTTATTTGCCTGAAAACAATCCCTTATACCTTGATATGTATGTAAAGGAATACCTTGAATTTGTTGGCGGTATTTACAAAATAGCCAAATTGAAAAGCAGGGTAAATGATATGATTGATTCCGTAGGATTAGGGCTTGAGCAAAACAAAAAAATTGGCGCCTTATCGAAAGGGTATCGGCAACGTGTTGGATTAGCGCAAGCAATCATTCACGATCCTCAAGTGCTTATTCTTGATGAACCAACAACTGGTTTAGATCCAAATCAATTGGTTGAAATCCGTGAGCTAATTTGTTCTATTGGAAAAGAAAAGACGGTTATGCTCTCCACCCATATTATGCAAGAAGTAGAGGCAATCTGTGACCGAATTGTCATCATAAATAAAGGCTGTATCGTTGCGAATGACAAAACATTAAATTTACAAGAAACAAAAGGCGAACAAACGGTATTTGTTGAATTTGATCAGCCAATCGCTAAAAGTCAATTAACGGCCATTCCCGGTGTCACAAAAGTGGAGGCAATAAAAAATGGCTGGCTAATAGGTTCCGATATAGAAATTGATTTGCGGAAAGAGGTCGCACAATTCGCACAAAAGAAAGGTTGGCTAACCCTAACTTTGACCATTGAAAAAAAGAGCTTAGAGGACGTGTTTAAAAACCTAACGAAATAAAAATGCCATCAAATTTTATTGAAGAATTACGTTGGAGAGGAATGATTCATGATATCATGCCCGGGACTGAAAAAGCACTCAATGATAAAATATCGAGTGGCTATATTGGTTTTGATCCAACTGCTGACTCACTGCATGTAGGGCATCTGGTACAAATTATGACGCTTGTTCATTTTCAACTTGCTGGCCATAAGCCATACGCTCTTGTAGGTGGTGCTACCGGAATGGTTGGTGATCCTTCTGGAAAATCAAAAGAAAGAAATTTATTGAATGCAGAAACGCTCAACCATAATGTTGCGTGCGTGAAACAACAATTGGAAAAATTTTTACGCTTTGGAAGCGATGCCAATGCAGCTGAAATGGTGAATAATTACGATTGGTTTAAAGATTTTTCATTTCTAGATTTTATTCGTGATGTTGGGAAACATATATCCATCAATTACATGTTATCGAAAGATTCAGTGAAATCTCGATTGGAAACCGGGTTGTCGTTTACAGAATTTAGCTACCAGTTAGTACAGGGGTACGATTTTTACTATTTAAATGAGCATAAAAATTGCATCTTACAATTAGGTGGGTCGGATCAATGGGGGAATATTGTCACAGGGACTGAATTAATTCGGCGGAAATCTGGCAAAGAGGCCTATGCTGTTACCACGCCACTCATAACGAAAGCAGACGGAACGAAATTTGGAAAAACAGAAGGTGGAAGCGTTTGGCTTGATCCATTAAAAACCACGCCGTATCAATTTTATCAGTTTTGGCTCAATGCTAGTGATTTAGATGCCGCCAATTACATTCGGATTTTTACACTGAAGTCGATAAACGAAATAGATACTATTATTGTTTTACATGAGGAAGCGCCGCATTTAAGATTACTGCAGAAAGAATTGGCAGAAGACATTACCCTAAGAGTTCACGGTAAGGAAGATTTAGAAAATGCAATCATTGCATCGAATATCTTATTTGGAAAATCAACCTCAGCTG
>CAMCQW010000071.1 GCA_945877045.1 Chryseobacterium gleum | reverse complement strand
AAGATTGTTTGTTTCGCTTTATTACTCCTTGGATTGAGTATTTTATCTGGCTTGATTTAAGGCTTTTTTTTCTTTCCTTTCTTTCCTTTTTTATCTTTCTCGTTGATCACATCTTGAATGTCATCATCTTCTGTACCCTCTTTCGCTTTCTTTTTATCTTCCTTTTCTTTTGCTTTATTCAATGCTTTATCAAAAGTGTAGGTTATTTTTCCGTAGTCGTCGATCTTTTGTTCGCGAATAACTTCACCTGCTTTATAGATAATCTGATGTTTTAATTTTCCGTTAGGATAATTTTCAATGAATTCACCCTCGGGAATATTTTTCTTGTAGGATTCTTTTTTGAGCAATCCACCCTTATCGTCGTAAAGAATAAAAAGTCCATCCTTTAAACCGTTATTCCAAGTTTCTACTTCCGCTTCTTTACCATTCAAATGGAAATACTTCCAAACACCGTGATTTTTTCCTTCTTTGTAGTTGAGGTCGATTTCAATTTTCCCTTCTTTATCAAATGTTTTGTGTTCTCCATGAAGCAAGCCATTTTGATAATGCACCACCTTTCCCAATTTTCCTCCAGGATAATATTCTCTTTGTTCACCGCTCTTCACATCATTGATGTAATTTTCGCTGCTTAGGCTATCCCCATTTGCTTCAAACCATAAAAATTGGCCGTTCTTTTTGCCATTCAAATAATTGCTTTCACTGACAATCCTTCCTGTACTATCATAGTAGATTAAAAATTTCCCATTTTTCACTCCCAATGTATGATTTTGAATTGATTGTAGGCATCCTGATTTAAAAAAGGATGTGTCAGAACCTTCTCTTTTACCGTTTTTAATGGTGATTCTTTCCATCAACACATTGTTTCGGTAACAGGTCTCGCAGGTTCCTTCAAAGCGCGTTCTATAATCTGATTTTAAGAAATAGGTTTGTGTTTCCTCATCAAATGCTAATTTATCATACGCATCTACATATTGTCTGCGATCACACATTCTCTTTTTGGCAAAACAATTATTTTTTTGTGCATTTCCCCCTATTGAATAAAGCAGGCAAAGTAGGATAATTATCTTAGTTTTCATCTTTCATAAGTTTGGTTAAGCCTTCTCTCATTATTCTTGGGATTTCAATAGATTGCTGTTTGGCACTATTAAAACATACCAGTGTTGATCCACCGCTTGTATGTTTTTTTCCATCAATTTCTATTGAATAAGTTAATGAAAAACTTTTGTTACCAATTTCTTCAACAAAAAGATGAATAGTAGGCTGATCGTGTAATAAAATTGGTAGGTGATATTCCACATTATTCTTAACTAAAAGTACCCCTTCGTTAAACCAATCCCATTTAGGACCAACCAATGCCGTAAAATAATGAATCCTAGCCATCTCAAAATAACTTAGATAAATTACATTGTTAACGTGTCCTAGTATATCGAGATCAGAAAATCGGACTTGAATTTTCAATGGTTCTATTTTCATGTATCTAATTTTTCAAAGGTTGAATTTTGGCTAATAAACTCAGGAACTAAGTCTTTCATTTTTTGTACAATTTCCTGGTTGTTTTGCTGATCAAATAAGTTAATTAATGCTTCGATTTTATCTGACAGGTTCACAGGATTTTCTCGCGTGTTGGCAATTAATATCTTCGGATGGTGGGTTGGTTTTGTATTCTCCTCATCGGCTAATAATTCTTCGTACAATTTTTCCCCTGGACGAAGACCGGTGATTTTTATAGAAATGTCTTTGTTTAATTCAAGGCCACTTAATTGAATCATTTTTTTTGCTAAATCAATAATTTTAACGGATTCACCCATATCAAACACAAAGATTTCTCCGCCATCACCAATAATAAACGCTTCCAATACTAATTGACACGCTTCTGGGATGGTCATAAAAAAGCGAGTAATGCGCTCATCAGTTACTGTAACAGGTCCACCATTTTCAATTTGTTTTTGAAACAATGGAATTACGGATCCATTTGAACCCAAGACATTCCCAAATCGTGTTGTAATAAATTTAGTAGCGCCAATTACATTTTTATGTTGTGCGTACATCTCAGCAATACGTTTACTTGCCCCCATTACATTAGTAGGATTAACAGCTTTGTCTGTTGAAATCAGTATAAATTTCTCCACGTTATGCAAAATTGATAAATCAACTAAGCATTTTGTTCCTAAAATATTGGTGTTTATTGCTTCAGATGGATTAGACTCCATCAATGGAACGTGTTTATAAGCCGCAGCATGAAACACGATTTGAGGTTGATAGGTGCTAAAAACATTTTCCATTCGATGATGTGAACGAACGTCCCCGATTACAAATTCAAGAATTGTACTTGTCTCTAGTAATCTCAGTTGATTTTCCAATTCGTACAATGGCGATTCCCCTTGATCCAAAAGGATAATTTTTTTTGGGTGAAATCTCATTAATTGGAGTACTAGTCCGCTTCCAATGGATCCTGCTGCACCAGATATTAATACTGTTTTGTCGTGAAGTGCAGCATGTAATCCTTTTTGATTTAAGGCGATGGGAGTTCGTCCTAATAAATCTTCGAAGGGAATTTTTGAGATTTGTAAGGCACTTAATTCGCCATTTACCCACGTTTTAGGGTCGGGTACTTTTTGAACGGCGATATTTACTTCAAAACAACTTTCAATAACTTTTTTTAGTTCAATGGGACTTGGATTGCGAATAGAAATGATTAGCTTATTAATCGCTAATTTTTGGTGGAGCTCATGTATTTTACTGCTAGAATATACGGTTATCCCATCGATTCTATTGCCTACCAACTTTTCGTTGTCATCTATAAATCCAAGCACCACTTGATTGTTTCTAGTATCATTTTCGATAGTTCTTTTGGTAATCATCCCCATTGTTCCAGCGCCATAAATCAACACATTTTCTTTCGTTTGATTTGATTTAATAGATTCCAAGTATAATAGTTTGATTACAAATCTGATACCTACAATAAAAGAAAGGCTAAAAATAAATTCCATTATTAGAATGGACATTGGAAAAAGGTAAAATCCGTCTATAAAATTCTTTCGTAAAACACTACAGAACAAGAAAATTAGGCTGCAAGAGACGTTTGCAATTAATATCCGTTGAAGATCCTGAGTTGAGGTATACCTTACTAATCCTTTGTGAATTTTAAGGAGGTAGAACACGAAGAATTTCAGCAGGAAATAAAAAAGTATAGATTTTGATAATACTGCCCATTCGGTCTGAATGGTTGTTAAATCGGTATTTAAATCAAAACGAATTAAGTAGGAGAGAGCTAAGGAAAAACCAGCAATCAATAAATCAATTAGCTGAATTATCCACCTTGGTGTTCGTGCCCTAAATTGAATCATATACAAAAGTATAAATTCTTTGCTCGAATGATAAAATTAAAATAAAAGATGTTCAGTGGTGTAATAAGCGTTTGGAAACTCAAATTACTTTAAAAACGAACTACTTGTAATTTGTAATCGGTTAATACCTGCTTGTATATGCTATTCACTTGGTGATCCCAAATCTTTACAGATGGATGAGAATCAATATCACAGGTACCTTCTAATTTTTCGTTAGCTTCTATTTCGTAACTGAAATTATATTCTTCATTGGGACAAGTGACACAGATGTTATCGTAGTATAATTCATGTTTTGCCTTGAGATTCACTTTTGTGGCAGTTTCATTTTCGAAAACCAATAATTGATAAACCGTGTTTTCGTTTCTTTTTGCGTCAAAGCAGTTAACTTCTTTCGAAGAAATTTTAAGGCCACTTTCGTTATAAATCACCTTTGGTGCAGATAAAGTAGTGGTAATAATTTTTTGAGAGTAGCTAGTTAATCCAAAAAATATTACGAAGAAACTAAGAATTGAGATTTTGTACATAAATCGGTTTTTAAAGATTAGGTCACAAGGACGGATAAAATTAATTATTTGTTGCGTTGATTTGATAAAATTATTGAATAAATTTGATAAAATTGTTGAATTGAAAGAAATAGAGCGAAAATTTAAAGTTAACGTCACACTAATGGGTTTTATTGGAGAGATTATTCCAAAAAAAATTGTTCAAGGATATATTTATAGTACGCCGTCTTTGAGCACGCGTGTTAGACGAATGGATGACAAAGCATATTTAACGATTAAAGGTGGAGTGGATCCGCTTTCACGTGATGAATTTGAATACGAAATTCCCGTTGTTGATGCCAATGAAATGTTAGCATTATTTTGCAAAAAAATACTAAAGAAAAAAAGATACGTCCTTGTTCAAGATGAATTATGCTGGGAAATCGATGTTTTTGAGGGGAAATTGGATGGCTTAATCATTGCAGAAATTGAGATTCCAACTATTGAAACTTCTTTTTTATTACCCGATTGGATAGGTGAAGAAGTGACAGAAGACCCTCAATACCTCAATGTAAATTTAATAGAGCGGTGTTAATCTTCTTCGCTTGTTATGGGCTCATTTAATAAATCAAATACCATATTCCCAGAGACTACTGTAAAATACTCGTTGAATTCAATTACAGATGAAATAGTAGGCCAAATCTCTTTCATTGGGTTAATCGTTTCAAATTCACTTTCCACTATTTTTGAAAAATAGCTTGCAATTATGGTTTCCTCCTCCCAGAAATCTTCTTCAATTAGGTAGATAGAAGGCTCATCGTTTTGAAATAATAAGTTATCTGCGGCGCAATTTAATTTTGCCCAATCCCAGAATTTCAAGCCAGGAAGAACAGAAATGTATCCTCTGTTTACAATTTTCATTTTTTTAATAGATTAAATTTATTTTTTTGAAAGCGATACCATAGCGCATTTTTACCAGGTTGTTGCACAATTAAAAGTTGCATTGAATCTTTTGAGAAAGTTGATTTCTCAAAATTCATCCATAATTCTTTAGTCAAGCCATGTTTGCTACTTATATATGAGATTGATTTTTGATTAATAAAAATAAGAGAGTTTCGTTTTTCAGATTTAAATGCTTCATACATTTTAATCGAATTACAATTATTCCCAAAACAATCTAGCCAGTTGTATAACGCGTTTTTTGTTGTGGTAGAATCCTTAAAACTCCATCGGAAATGTAAAATGCTATCGTTTTCAACATATAATTTATTCTTAATAAAACTTTTAGCGTTGAATCGATCGATGAAGTGGCGAGTAAAAGATGGAAATATGCTATCGAATTTAATTTTCACACTATCACTTTGGTAGCGCTCTTTCCAAAATAATAAAGAATCTGGCACGGCAACTACGTTGACTATTTTTTCGCTACTTCTCTTTTTTGATGGTTCGAATTCTTTTGTTTTTTCACTTGCGTTTGACGTGCATGCCATTAATAAATGCAATACGAAAGCGATTGTAAAAAAAAATAGGTGTTTCATGAATACAAATTTAATCATTTGCTTGTCTAAGGATGAAATATTCAAAGAGTTTTATTAATTTTGATGAAAAATAAACGCTATGAAAATCACACTTATCTTTAGTTCCATAATTTTAGTTCTCACTTCTTGTGGGATGAAGGTGCCATATACTACTTTAATTAAAGAAGAATTTGGGTTAGATTCTGAAGAAAAAATGGCAAAAGTTCAGTTCTTTACTTCGGGGACTATAATATTAAATCAAGAATTAAAAGCTGATAATCAAGTTACTACAGAAAATGGCACGCTTGTTTCTAGCTCAAATAGTGAAAAAGAATCTATTATTATTCCAGCGAGTACGCGATGTATTTTTGATCATTTCGGTGCTAAAGATGAAATATTTGTTCGTTTTGAAACGGGTGAAGGAAAAGTAATCAGCTTTAATTCTAAGTCAGACGCTTCTAAACGTTATTACTTTAATGTGGATTGGACCCAAAAAGGTGGTCCCAAAATTAATTATGGTAATAATATATATAAAATTGACATGGTCAGAGGGAATCCCCGAAGCGCCATTTTAATGGTTGCGAAAAAGAAACTTGACAGGGTTAAGCGAAAGGAACGCGTAGCTAGAGGATTAAAAGTGTAACTATCTTTAAAATGAAACAAATCAACTGCTCTCTGCTTCTAGTTGTAAGTTTGATTTGTTATACACAAGTATACGGACAAGCAGGTTCTTTATGTCCCTCACTCCAAGCGGGTGTTAATCAGACTTTATCTTGCAATCAATCTTGTACTACCTTAGATGCATCCTTTATTGATCTTCGCGAAACTACTAGTTACAATGTTGAATCAATCCCTCACACACCACCAATACTTTACAATGAACCCTTAGGAAATCCTGTATCGGTTAATGCGGGGGATGTTTGGAGCGCTGCCATTAACTTACCTTTTAATTTTTGTTTTTACGGGGTGAATTACAATTCAATTTTAGTGGGTTCTAATGGAAACTTAAATTTTGATTTGGCTAATGCTAATGGAATTTCCTCGGGACAATTTTCAAGTAATTGCCCTTCTCCAGCATTGGTTTCAGCTGGAAATATCTTCGGAGTTTACCATGATATCGCTCCTTCTGTTTGTGGCAATATTGCTTACTATTTCATTGGTGTCGCACCTTGTCGTAAATTCATTGTTTCCTACGATCTTGTTTGTCATTTTTCTTGTGGAAACTTGACTAGCAGACACATGATAGTGTTAAATGAAACTTCAAATAGTATCGAAGTTTATGTGGCAGGTAAGCCAACTTGCTCGAATTGGAACAATGGAAACGCAATCATTGGAATTCAAAATCCATCTGGAAATGCTGGTATTGCAGCACCTATGAGGAACACTTCACCTTCATGGAATGTAAATACACCAGAGGCATGGCGATTTAATCCAGCAGGCATAACACAATACTCTTTCAATTGGTCAGTGAATGGTGCAGTTGTTGGAACGAACGATACACTTTTAGTATGTCCAAACGTACCTACCAATTACGTAGCGAACATCAACTACACGCTTTGCAATGGAACGGTATTAAATTATGTAGATTCGGTATTAATTTCCCCTTCTCCTAATGCTTTAAACGTTATTGAAATTGCCAATAATAGTTCAGTTTGTGGTCAAGCAAATGGTAGTTTAACTGTTCTTGGAATTGGCGGATCAGGAAATTATACCTATTCAATTGATGGGATTAATTTTTCTCCAATCAATTCCTTTCCTAATTTAGCATCGGGATCGTATACGATATTTGTTAATGATTCCATTGGTTGTAGTGGATTGATTAATTCTGTTATTACTGATTCGCTTTCTTTTACTGCGAATTTAGTACCTACAGCCCCAAGTTGTGTGGGTTTAACAAATGGAGAAATAAACATCCAGGTACTAGGTAACACAGGTCCATATTCCTATTCATTGAACAATGGAATGGCGATATATAGTAGTCAATTCGATAGCTTAAGTCCTGGGCCTTATTCAGTTACTATTACAGATCAACTGGGCTGTTTTCTTACCTTGTCGACTTTCTTAGCAGCGCCAAACATGTTATTTCTTATAGAAGACACGACATTTACCACCACTTGTTATGGCTCAAATGGAGGTTTGCAAGTGAACGCATTTGGTGGTGCTGGGGGCTTTTCATATGCCTTGGATTCGTTGGCGATCCCGCAAAACAGCGGTTTATTTATGAATTTAAGTGCTGGTTATTATCTGGTAAATGTGACCGATACTTTAGGATGTCTTTCACAAATAAATGTATTAATAGATGCCAAACCACCCATTTACTTGACTTTTGATTCTGTGTTTAGTGTTAGTTGTTTCGGGATGCTCGATGGAAGAATTTATATAAGAAGGCGATTCGGTGAAGGGCCCTTTTCTTATACGATAAACGGAGGCGCCCCTCAAGCATCCAATGATTTTTTTAATTTAATACCGGGCGATTATACGATCATAGGAACGGATGGCGATGGGTGTACCTTTTTAATTGATACAACAGTCATTGAACCAGGTATTTTATATGCGAATGAAATGCCTGATATTGTCGCTTGTCAAGGGTATGAAACTGTGCTGCAAGGAAGTGGATATGGTGGAACTAAGCCCTATTCCTATTATTGGAGTAATGGAATCAATGGAAATGGGGTATTCGTGGTGGGAGATGATGACACTACTTTTTATTTAACTATTGTTGATTTATATGGCTGCACGGCAACAAGTTCGGTCTTTATCGATGTGATTCCTGAGCCTATCGCTTTGGCAATTCCTGATGTGATTTATGGATATGCGAATTTATTCGTCGCAGTAAACAATGAGAGTTTATACGCTAATCATTACACCTGGGACTTCGGGAATAATTACATTACAACTATTAATACTGCCGCTTATGTCAATACCACTTATACAGATACCGGGACATTTACAATTACTTTAACAGCAACGAATGGCTATTGTGAAGATGTATGGCAAGGAAATATTACGGTTATTCATTTGGATTCAATAGAGGCGAATATTCCAAATATTTTTTCGCCCAATGGTGATGGCGATAATGACACTTATTTTTTTGAAATGAAAAATGTAATGTCTATCGAAGGGGCAATTT
>CAMCQW010000070.1 GCA_945877045.1 Chryseobacterium gleum | reverse complement strand
AATAATAAGCTGGAAGAAATGGTGAAGGTAAGGTAGTTGCCCAATACAAAAAACACATCGTTTCGCTTGTAAAAATAAATAACAATTGGTAAGAGAAAGAAAATAAATAAAACTACCTGCGCCCAATAAAATGTAAAATGAATGTATGTCCTTGTACTATATTCGTCTGTTTGACTAAGAACGTATACTGGCTGGTGAAAAATACTTGTTTTTGCAATAATTAGTGGGGGTAAATTATCTAATTTATGTATATCTTGATGATTAAGCCAAAGCGTTGGGCCATTTCTAAATTTAACTTCATACACATAGTCATTGCCTAAACTATGACTTGGATTGGCCGAAAAATCTTCAACGGTTTCTATGGATTCTCTTAGGGGTAAAAAATCATCTGCAACTAGCTCCAGTATGCAAATTGCCCCGAGTAATGCCACAATAGTAACGATCTTTTTTTTCCAACCAATTCGAAAAGAATCATAAAATTGAAGGAGTTCTTCTGCCTCTTGTTTCTTTAATTGCTCCGCTCTTTTCCAAGCATTTTCATGAAATTTTTGTTCGGGTGTTTTTTGAGTTGGGGAAGTATCTTTTTTAGCAGCACTGAAATCTCGATTTAGAATGTGTTCGTAGGCATCCTTTATTTCTTGGAATATTTTTGTTGAATTTTCGTCCTTATTTTTATCAGGATGGAATTTCTTTGCAAGCTCTCGGTACCGCTTTTTAACCAAGACATCATTTGCCGAACTTGTTAGCCCAAGTATTTTATAGTATTTTTCGCCAGGCATTTGCACTTGTTTTTTCTAGTGTTAATGTACGATTAATTTTCCCATTAGCTGTTTTTATAAATTCTTTAAGGGTTTGATAATATTTGGGCAGCTCGTAGATCCTAAGTAGTTCAGAAAAATCATCTTTGAAAAATTGTATAGAATCATCGGATTCCACTAATAATACGATAGATTGACCTAGTTGCTTGTCTGGAATGCTCGAAATGAAATAGGGATATGAAATTTTTTGTCCTATGCGCCGCTCTATATTTTCTGGGAAAAATTTAATTCCACCTGAATTAATACAATTATCGGATCGACCAATCCAATCAAAGGTGCTTGGGTTTAGTAATTCTACTATATCCCTAGTTTCAATAGGCATTTCGCTTATTTCTGGAAAGGAAATGATCAATTCGTTCGATTGATTACAAGAAAAATGAATTCCTGGTAGCGCTTGGTAATGATTTGTTGACTCAATTGAAAGTCTCCGAAGCGCAACATGAGAGATCGTTTCTGTCATTCCAAAAGTATGGTATATTCTAGACATGGATTTTGCCGCTTCCTGTTCCAATTGTGGATTTATAGGCGCGCCGCCAACAATAATCGTTTCTATTGGTGTGACAACTTGACTTTGCAGGTAATTTTCTAGCTGGAGGGGAACCATTGCGCTAAAGTGTATTGGTTCATTTATTTTTGCTAATGTGTTGGCGCTAACTTCAGAAACAATGAGGTTGGAATCGTTCACAAGGGCTCTGACTAGCATCATTTTTCCGGCAATTGTTTTGGTGGATAGTCCCAAATGTAGCGTGGAAGCATCAGCGATCTGTAGTTGGCTTAATGTTTTTTTTGCACTAATCACCATGTGCTCTTTCTTTAGTTGAATGATTTTTGGAGGACCTGTAGATCCGGAGGTATGAACGGACATAAGATCATCACTACTTTCCCATTCTTTTAGAAAAGAATGAATTGATTTTTTTCGAGAAGGGTCGTTGAAGTTGAGTCTCAAGAAGTATTTTTTTACAGGTCACACTAAACGTAGGGACTTAATAATCGATGTCTAAGTTAAACGTGTTTTTCAAAATCATCAAGTTGGCGTTCTTATTTGCTAAGGCATTAAATTTATCTTGCCCAGTAATAGGCACCACCTTTACAACTTCTTCATTCGTAACTTGAAGCTCAATTTCAATGTATTCATTTTTCAGTGATTGCCGTAAAAATAGAATGAAATCTTGCAAAAGTGGACGGATGTATTCTATTTGAATATTATTTTCAACTGTCAATGTGATTTTTTCAATGTTTACAAAGCTAGGTTCTCTCTTTGTCAAGGCATGGAAGAAGGTATCTTTTCCTATTTCCTTCATGGTAAATGCGTATTGCTTCCAGGCCATGATTAGCTGATCGGTACTAAAAAGTTCTCTTGCTTTTTCCTCCAGTGATTTTAGTTGTCTTTCTTTTTCCTCCGCCAGTGCTTGTTTGATACTAATTGTTTTGGAAGGCGCTTTCAGGGGGAGCTGTTCAGCTTGTGAATTGACAAGCTTGTTGGTATATAATTTTGTGGCTGGTTCTTTAACATTTTCTTCAATAATCCTACGTGGTGTTTCTTTTCGTAATGACTGAGCAGGAAACGGAAGAATCGTAATGGTATCAGTTAGTCCTTTTTTTTTTCGAGCTCCTGTTGTAAGGAACACATCTGCATAAGCACGATTTCGATTAGTAATCGATGGTTTTTGGATTGTTTGTATTCAACATCGGCTTTGCTGATCACATACAAGGCGCGCATGATTTGCTTGGCTTCCCAAGGCTTGGCTTGTTCGCTAAATCTCGCTTTTACGCTTTCAGGAACTTCTAATAAAACGATGGTACGCGAATCTTTACATATTAATAAACTGCGAAAGTGATCGGAGAGGCCATTTAAAAATGAGTGCCCATCAAAACCTTTTTCTAGAATTTCATTGAATAATAGTAATGATGACGAGATATCTTCCCCTAAGAAGAAATCTACTAATTTAAAATAGTAATCGTAATCTAAGACATGAAGATTGGTAACAACATCTTGAAAAGTTAAATTATTGCCACAAAAACTAATTACCTGATCAAAAATAGAAAGGGCATCTCTTAAGGCTCCATCTGCTTTCATCGCGATGAGGTGTAGCGCTTCTGGTTCCGCTGTCACTCCTTCTTTAACGGCGATTTCACTAAGGTGATCGGCAATATCTTTCACACGTATTTTTTCAAAATCAAAGATTTGACAACGCGATAAGATAGTTGGAATAACTTTATGTTTTTCCGTGGTCGCTAAGATGAAAATGGCGTGCTTTGGTGGTTCTTCTAGTGTTTTTAAAAAGGAATTAAACGCGGCAGTTGATAATCCATGGACCTCATCAAGGATGTATATTTTGTGTTTTCCGATTTGAGGTGGGATTCTTACTTGATCAATTAAGACTCGTATATCATCAATTCCACTGTTTGAAGCGGCATCTAATTCAAATACATTGAATGAATTACCGCTATTAAAAGAAATACATGAATCACACGTATCACATGCTTCAATGTTTTCTGTTGGATGAAAGCAATTAACAGTTTTTGCTAAAATTCTTGCGATGGTAGTTTTGCCGACACCGCGCGAACCACAAAATAAAAATGCCTGTGCTAAATGATTGTTTTTAATCGCACTTTTTAAGGTAGCAGATATGGATTTTTGGCCAACGACTGTATCAAAAGTCTGTGGCCTATATTTTCGAGCTGAAACAACAAAATCAGTCATGTAGCAAATTTAATAATTTTAGCCCAATGTAAACTAGAAACAAAGTAATTGTTGATAAAATTATCAAGGTTATTTTCTTGGAAATATTTCTATAAGTGTTCCATTGTTTGGGCCAAAAAGTTTTAATCCCTCAGGAATTGTGAGTCTGTTTTGATAATTCAAGCTTATTATTTCGGCTTCGTTTTCATAGAGAACCGTTCGTAATTCTATTTTTTCTTTGGAAACAAATATCCAATTAAATTGATTTACGCTTCCAGCGTCTCTTGTCCATGGTTTTAGGTCATCGGCTGCTCGAAGAGGGGCACCCCAACATCCCTCGCCTGCGTAAACAATTCCATTTTTGTCATCTCTAATAAATCCTTCTGATGATTCAGGCGATTTACTACTCACGATTGGCCAAGTCACTTTACACGTATGGGAGTCGTTTTCTAAGCAGAGGGGAAGGTTTTTGTATTTTTCAAAGAGCGGAACGAAGTTTTTGTATTCGGTTTCCATTTCTTTTTTTGCCTTAACGTGTGCTCTAATCGGACGATGATATTGGGCGATTTGCCAAGTGTAACCTTTGTGTTTGGCTAATGCAGAGCGGAGAAATATTTTTTGTCGCCCTATTTTTAAGATCTCGGAATTCAAGGATACAATGTGTAGTAAATCGCCTCCAAAGGTGGTGGAGTAAAATAACTTACGATTCGGAACATCAAAAAGTTTGTAAATTACTTTGTTACTTAATTCGTGGTTGCCTCGAGTAACAAGCATAGGCGTAATACGGCCGTCTCTGGCAATGGTGTTTTCCCAATCTAAGAACCATTCGATCCAATCTTTTTTTGTATCAAAGCCAATAAAGTCTCCGTTAAACAATACAGCCGTCACATATAGCTTTGGGACTAATTTATTGGCTTTCACTCTTACGGGACGATTATCTCTTGAATCTCCGCCTGCAATAAATGTCAACGGTATTTCGGGACGATTTGGAGCAGTTCTAAAATAATATAATTGGCTTAATCCAGTGTTGTCTTTTAGTATGAAATAGTAGGTTTTGTTGGGGATAAGGTCCTTTAAGCGAACAATTTTATTATTCATTCCTCTCATATTATTAGACGATGAGAGTTTATAGCGGTTTGCAAAACGGTTAATGCTCGGATCAATGGTATCTAAATATAATCCTTCAAATTCCCCTTCCACTTGATCCCAAATGATACTAGCTTTTGTGGAGGCGTCATCATTAAATATAACGCGTATAAATCTTGTTTTTGAAAAGCTAAGAGTGGATAAAACAAGAAAAGTAATGAGTATGCTTAGTTTTCTGGATGGTATTTTTGTTGGAAGGAGCAAAATATCGTTGATTAGTTTATTTTCGAAAGACAAAAATACGCTAGAATAGTTAATATTTGTCATACTCATCCGAAAGTTTTTAGAAAATGAACTAATCAAAATAAAGATTACTTTTTAATCAAATAAAACCGCCTATAGTTTCGGGAAAAATTTGTTAGCTTTCACTCAAAGGAAAATTTCACTCCAGTTAAGTTATTTTTAGCATGAAAATAATACACTAGAATTGTTAATAGTTGTCTAAATTTTGCTTTCATGTGTATTTGATGATTATATGGAATGAAAATTGGTTAAATTTGGCGATATGAAATTAGTGTTGTTTTCTTTTTTGTTGTTTTATTCCCTTAGCTCAACTTGCCAGGGAGTAATTCCGGTAAAAAACTTCAATAATTTTTTCATGAGTTTTAATAATGGTTTTTTTAACCAAATTGAAGTTCAAGCTATTAATGGTTATAAAGCGGGTGATGAGATGGTTGCTTATATCGACACTCGGGGCAATCTTCGCTTATATGACGGAAAAGTCCGCAAAGATATTACGAATCTAAATGTTGATTACCGTGTATCGGATCATCTATTGGGTTATAAAATTGGCCCAACATTAAACATGTGGGATGCAGGAAGGTTACAAACTCTTACTTACTTCGGCAGGGAATTTATGGTGAAAGATAGCATCATCGTATACGAAGATACACGCTTTAACACGCTAAATGTTTATTGGAATAAAACGACCACTACGCTAGCCACTGTTATGGGGGAATTGTCAATTCCGTCTTCGATTGGCGAGAACATGTTGGTTTTTAAAGATAATGGGAATCTTTATAAAATATTTTGGCAGGGATTAATTTTTGAAATAGGTTCTTGGAATGGTGGTGCCATTGATTTTCAAATTGGAACGGATATTTTATGTTTTAATGATCCTACCACTCGTACTTTTGTGGCATTTCAAAACGGTCAATTTATCGATGTGCAACCTCAATTTATGCGTAAATACAAAGCGGGAAGGGGCTTTATTGCCTATGAAGATTTAAATGGGAATTTGTGGATGTATAAAAATGGTGAAACGGAACAGCTTTCTAATTTCTCCCCTTCATTTTGGGATGTCAAAGATGATTTGGTCATGTGGTCGGAAAATTCGTACCTATTTGCTTATTCCAATGATCGAAAGATTGAAGTCGCGAATTTTACACCAACGGATTATTTACTGAAAAACAACATTTTGGCTTTTCGCAATATCATGGGAGGAGTTAGCGCTCTTGTTGATGGTAAAATTGAGGAAATTACAAATGTTCAAAAAGCGGAATATGAAATTTATGGAAATTCAGTGTTGGTAAAACTTTTTAATCAAAGTAACATCGTTTTTCAAAAAGGGCAAAAGTATACTAATTAAGGTCAATGAAACTATTCGTCGCTTTTCTTCTTTCGTTTTTCATTTCACAGTCTTTTTCGCAAGTCCCTCAATTTGATAAATTAGAACAGCTGTACGACCAGCAACATTTTAAATTGGTGTTCAGAAAATCCAACTTCTTATTGGATAATCCCACGTATGATTATTCTTATCTTCCAATTTATTATAAATCGATTAGTAGTTTGCAATTGTGTCGAGATGATCGATGGAGAAAAAATCATAGCGCAGCTTTCGATGATGCGATTGCTGCATTTGAAAAGATTAATAGTACAGCGAAAGGACGGAAATTAATGTTGGCTCATCAGGAAGAATTAACGGCGCTTAAATTGGATTTAAATGCTTGGTTAGCTGATTTAAATAGAAGGCGTGAGAAGGATTTAGCGTACTTTTTCGCCTTAAAGATCACTTCTTTATTTAATGGAATTGAACTCGCCCCCATAAATGAATCGTATAGTTGGGTGCCTCCAAGTAGCGAATTACTCGCAAAAAGGGTTTCTATGGTTGAATTTGCAAGAAAACAGTTGGGTGTACCGTATGTTTGGGCAGGTGAAAGCCCTGATGGTTTTGATTGTAGTGGCTTTACTTCTTTTGTTCTAGCTTCTGAAAATATTAAGGTGCCTCGCCGTGCCCAAGATCAATATGATGCATCCGTAAAAATTAGTTCGGATAAAGCGCAAATTGGCGATTTAGTTTTCTTTTCAAATGGGGGAGAGGTTACGCATGTTGGGATGCTTGTTTCTGAGCTTGGAAAAGAAAAAATGATGATTCATGCTAGTAGCAGTAAAGGAATTACCTTTGATAAAATTGATGGTTCTGATTATTGGGAAAAGCGAATTTATGGATTTGGTTCCTTTATAAAATAAATCAATTATTGCCTTAAACGTTAAGTTCTTGATCAATAATTGTTTTTGGTTCACTCTCCTCAGTAATTATCTTCTTCTCTTTTTTGATCATTAGATTACTAATTATCGAAACTAACAAGGCGCAAACCCCACCAATAAGGGTTATTTTATTGGTCAAATCGGATGTGAAAGAAAAGGCAATAGCTGCGCAGGATAAAAGAAAGAAAATCGATAATACACCAATGGTAAGTTTCCTTATTTTTGAATTAGTATGCCAAATTAATGCACACCATGATGAATAGAAATTGCTAATAACTGGAAGTAATAATAGGTGGCCATACACCTCTAGCTTATCTGGAAGTTTAACCAATAATATCGCCATGGAAATGTAAATGAATATGTGGATGGATGACAATAGTTTTACGAAATAATTGAGGTGTAAATAACTGCTCCCAATAATTAATACTGGTCCAATTGAATAAACAAGGAATTTCGGGGCGCTAATGCTGGAAAATGTAATCGATTGGAACAATGAAAATAATAGTATAAATATGGCGATGATGAAAAGCAAGAACCAAACATTTTTTATAAATCTCTTAAGCATACTCCCTTCTGTTTTTTTCTGTTAAACAAACAAGCGTCCAAAGCGCCCTTGCGCCAACATTAGCATCCCAATCGCCATTTTCGCCAGGACTGACTTCATTTAAATCAAAACCAATGATTTTTTTTCCTGCAGCTATTAATTTGAACAAAAGAAAACTAATTTGTTCTAACTCGAATCCTCCCGGAACTGGGGTGCCTGTGTTTGGACATAAGGCTGGGTTTAATCCATCAATATCGAAAGAGATATAGATGTTTTGTGGCAATGCATTACAAATCTCCGCCACTTGTTGGTCCCATGTTTTGCCTGAAAAGGCAGCTTCTTTTAGGTCCCAATCATAAAATGTGTGTATTCTAGGATCACTTTTCGATAATATGACCTCCGTTTCTGAAATATCTCGAATCCCAACTTGTACTAATTTTGATAAATTAGCACAGCTTTTTAAGGCATTGAACATGATGCTGGCATGTGATTGCTCAAATCCTTCGTAGGTATCTCGTAGGTCTGCATGAGCATCTATTTGTAGAATCCCAAAATCTGAATAGTTGTCGTTTAGTGCTTCAAGTAATCCCAATGGTGTTGAATGTTCTCCGCCAAGCACAGCTACAATTTTTCCTTGGTTTAATAGTTTGGTAGCACGCTCTCGTAAGTTATCTTTTAACGCTGCATGGGCATTATTAATATAGGTCAATTCTTCCTTGTATTTATCTTGCGCCTTCAATTCTCCTTCACTTTCTAATAAGGTTAAATAGTGATTGCTCATCTCGCAACAAGTAGTATTTATTTCTTGCCACTCTG
>CAMCQW010000069.1 GCA_945877045.1 Chryseobacterium gleum | reverse complement strand
ATGATACCAAAGGAAAATTACTTGGAAAATCTATGTTTAATAAGGGCGTGGAAATAAAAGGAGAAGAATTAGATAAGTACCTGGAATTTTGTAAACAAAAAGGAATAGATCCAAACAATTAGTTTTGTATCTTTGAAAATAATGATGCGGATGAAAAATAGTTTTTTAGTTATTGTACTTGCCATGCTAGTTGTCTTTTTGCAGAGTTGTAAAAAAGATCAGGTGAATGCTATTCCTACCCCACTGAATCAACATTTTTTTGGATTGAGTGCCGGTAGATATATTATGTATGACGTGATGGAAATTAACCACGATTTTAATGCAGTGATAAAACATGACACCACTTATTACCAACTGAAAACGTTAATTGGTGATACCGTTGTTGATAATGAAGGGAGGATTGCTAGAAAATTTTACCGCTCTAAACGTCCTGATATTTTCAGCGCTTGGGTAATTACGGATCTGTGGACCACCATAATTCACAATAACAAAGCTGAATTAGTGGAGGAAAATCAGCGAAAAGTAAAATTGATTTTCCCCATAAGCAGTTCGAAAATTTGGAATACGAATCAGTTTAATGCCTACGAAAATGAAGAGGCTTATTATGATTTCATCTTTCAAGGAAAGACAATCAATAGCTTGTATTTCGATAGCACCGTTCGTGTGGAACAAGCTAAAGAACGTAATTTGATTGAGTATAAGCGCAAATACGAAGAGTATGCTGCCAATGTTGGGATGATTCGTAAAGTTTATAAAGATTTAAGTATCGTGAATTTTGATACCTTGAATGTTAAATTCGGGAAAGAAATATTTATGGATATTATCGAATACGGCAATTAATAATTGGGAATTGTCTGCATTCGATTATTTTTGCCCTAATTTTTAACAAATGAACCACAACGATACCAAATTTGATTGCCTTCACTTTAAAGGAAGTATTCCGTGTAAACCCAATAAAATCGATGGTTCAATTTGTTCAAGTTGCCTGCATTATCAAAAAATAGAAAAAAAGATATTACTTATTAAATTAGGTGCCTTAGGCGATGTCATTCGTACCACACCTCTTTTAGAAAAATTGAGATCTACGTATCATAATGCGCATATTACTTGGCTTACTTTAAGTCCAAGTATTCTCCCTAAAGATCGCATCGATGAGCTATTATCATTGAATGAAGTCTCGCTTTTCAATTTACAACATACTTCATTTGATGTGGTGATTAACCTTGATAAGGACAAGGAAGCTTGTTTATTAACGAGCTTGATTTCGGCACAAGAAAAATATGGATTTACATGGAAGGATGGTCATTTAGCAGCTTGTACGCCCGCTGCCGAGCACAAACTTTTGACCGGTTACTTTGATGGCTTGTCTAAAGAAAACACAAAAAGTTACCTGGAAGAAATATTTGAAATTTGCCATTTTACTTTCAATAAGGAAGAATACCTCATTCATTTGAATGATGAAAAAGTTCTATTGTGGACAAAAAAGATGGCAGAACTTTCCAACGGAAAAATAATAATTGGTCTCAATACGGGATGTGGTCCACGTTGGAATACGCGTTTATGGTCGGATGTGAAATGGATTGAAACCGCAAGGTCTTTGCAAGAGAAGGGTTATTTCCCTGTTTTTTTAGGTGGAGAATTGGAGCATGCGAAGAATGAACGCTTAAGCATTGCTTCAAACGGGTATTATCCAGGTCATTTTTCCTTGGAAGAATTTATTGCAATTACAAATTGTTGTGATGTAATTGTTACTCAAGTGACAATGATGATGCATATTGCGACCGCTTTAAAGAAAAAGATGGTGCTCATGAATACCATTTTTAATCCTTTTGAATTCGAATTGTATGGCCGTGGTATCTTAGTTGGTCCGCCAACACCCTGTCAATGTTATTTTGGAAATTCGTGTCAGTTTGACGCGCCATGTATGCTTTCGATTGATTCGTCTGTGGTGGTTGATGCTATGGAAAAGGTCCTATAAATTAAGCTATGAAAATCGTATTTCTTTCTACTTTTTATCCATTTCGAGGAGGAATTGCCCAGTTTAACGCATTAATTTATCGGGAAATAGAAAAAGAACACGAGGTTGAAGCGATTACTTTTTCAAGGCAATATCCGTCGCTTTTATTTCCTGGAAAAACACAATTAGTTAGCCCCGATGACGCCGCAGATAATATTCCATCTAAGCGCTGGTTGGACTCCATAAATCCCTTGACATATATTCGTACTGCCAGGAGAATTAAAAAGATGCAGCCCGATTTAATTATCACTAAGTATTGGATGACATTTTTCGCTCCAAGTTTAGGGTATGTTTTAGGTCGTCAAACTAAAAAAACGAAACGGATAAGTATTTTAGATAACGTCATTCCTCACGAAAAGCGATTTTTCGATAATTGGTGTAATCGTTACTTCTTAAAGCGCAACGATGGATTTGTTGTTATGTCGGAGAAAGTACTCAAGGATTTATTGCTTTATGTCCCGAATGCGCGATATATTCATGTCCCACATCCCGTTTACAATCAATTTGGTGAGAAAACATCACGAGTGGCTGCCTTACAAAAATTGGGATTGGAGAAAATAGCCGATAAAAAGATCATCTTGTTTTTTGGGATTATTCGGGATTACAAAGGCTTGGATTGGTTACTTGAAGCAATGGCGCTTCTTTCGGATGAATTTCAGCTTATTATTGCTGGTGAGGTTTACGGGAGCTTTCAGAAATACCAGGAAATTATTGATAAGCGTCAATTAAAGGATCGGGTAAGTTTATTTACAAATTATATTGGCGATGATGAGGTGAAAGATTATTTTTCCGCTGCTGATGTATGTGTTTTACCATATAAATCAGCTACACAGAGTGGTATCACAAGTATTTCAAATCATTTTGAATTACCATTAATTGCCACCAATGTGGGAGGATTAGCAGAAACAATACATCATCAAAAAACAGGGCTAATTATAGATGAGCTGGAGGTGAAAGCAATTTCGGAATCTATAAATCATTACTTTGAAGCGAATTTAAAAGCACAATTTGAAGCTGCTATTAAGTTGCAAAATTTAGATAATACGTGGCAAAACTTTGCTGAAAAGATAGTTCGATTTTACCATGAATTGAATTAATCGATTGCTGTGTTTTTCGCATTTCCTGAATGCGCTTTTAAATAGTCGTTATTATTATTGATTTTACCGATCGTAGTTGCTATATTTGCTCCCTTAAAAAACGAATAAAAATATAATTAAATGAGAAATAAAGGATTTTTTTGGTTCATAAGTGTTTTGCTTGTTTCAGTATGCTTGTACCAATTATCATTTACTTGGGTAGCAAGTAATGTAGAAGCTGCTGCAGAGAAGAAGGCCGATCAAAAGGTTAGGGCTTTGCGAAAAGAGGCTGCGAAGAATAATGGGATTGCCTATCTTTCAAATAACACGAAAATAGATTTTAAGGAAGCTGATGGTGCTGATTTAGCGAAAGCGGCATATTTAAATGAGATCCTACGTGATAAAGGAGAGAAAGAAGTTTACCCAATTTTCGGTTCTACTTTTTCGCAAGTAAAAAAGAGGTCATTGGCTTTTGGTCTTGATCTTGTTGGTGGAATGAGTGTTACCTTGGAAATTTCCCTGCCAGATTTAATAAAAAATTATGCTAAAAATCCACGTGATTTAAAGTTTCGTAAGCCTTTCGAAGCGGCATTGAGATTAAATAAAGAAGATTTTTTAGATGCTTTTATTTCTGAATATAAAAGAATAAACAAGGGGCTTCCGTTGAATTATGTCTTTAAAGGGGAGGGGATAGGCATTCGCTCAACAGATGCTCAGGTGGAAACTTATTTCCGTAACCTTATTTCATCTTCTATGGATGGAGTTGAGCAGATTATGAGTCGACGAATTAACCAATTCGGTGTTGCACAACCTAATATTCAAAAAGATGGAGCGAATAACCGTCTATATATTGAGCTTCCTGGTGTACAAGATGAAAACACGGTTGCTCAAAAATTACAATCAACGGCTAATCTAGAGTTCTTTGAAACCTATGCGCCCAGTGAATTAAAATTAGAATTAGAGAAAGCGGATGCTACTTCTAAAAAAGTAGAGGCTCAAGTTACAGAGGATACAACCACTACTGATTCAGTTCAAGTGGAAAGTTTGTCTGATACAAAAAATACCGGTAAAAAAGGATTGACTGATTTAATTCAACCAGTTGGGGATTTTGCAATTGGTGCTGTTCAAATCAGCGATAAAGCAATGGTTGAAAGTATCTTTCGAAGAAATGATGTCATGGCTGCATTTCCACCAACTATTCGATTTATGTGGGGAGCAGAGCCGGAAGAATTAGATAAAAAGTCGAAGAAGATGGGTTACATGCTTTATGCGTGTAAAGTTCCTGAGTCGGGTGAAGCTAAAGTGAATGGTTCACACATTCTTAAAGCATCTACAGGTTTTGATCAACGCGATGGAAAAATTACGGTGGATCTTCAAATGACACCTGATGGATCGGATGCATGGGGTAAAATGACGACAGAGAACGTGAAGCGTATCATTGCTATTTCAATGGATAATGTTGTTTTTAGTGCGCCAACTGTTATTAATCCAATCACTTCAGGGAATACGCAAATTTCAGGAAGTTTCTCTTTTCAAGAAGCAGAAGATTTATCTGGCTTATTAAACGGGGGTGCTTTACCTGCTCCGTGTATCATTAAGGAACAAATGAAGGTGGGGCCAACAATCGGTAAAGAAAATTCGAAAGCGGGTTTGATATCCTTTGCGTTTGCATTTATGGCGGTTTTATTTTATATGTATTTCTACTATGGAAAATCAGGTTTGGCGGCAAATATCGCGTTGACTGTAAACGTGATTTTTATCTTTGGTTTTTTAGCATCTTTCGGTGCCGTGTTAACCTTGGCAGGTATTGCAGGTATTGTATTGACGATTGGAACAGCGGTCGATGCGAATATATTAATTTTTGAAAGGATACGTGAGGAGCAATATCGAGGCATGGATTTATCTGGTTCTATTGATGTGGGTTTCAAAAAAGCATTGCCTTCCATCATTGATGCGAACGTTACCCACTTACTTGTTGCAATAATTCTTAAAGTTTTTGGAACGGGTGAAATCGAATCGTTTGCTACTACTTTAATCATTGGTATTTTTACCTCTTTATTTTCTGCCATTATTATTTCCAAATTAATCATCTATTCTTGGTTGAAAAAAGAACAAGGAATTTCTTTCTTCACCAAGCTTTCAAAAGGATTATTTCAAAACATAAAGTTTGATTGGATTGGAAATAGAAAATATTTTTATATTTTCTCCATCTCAGTTACGATTCTTGGTATTTATGGAATGGCAACTAGGGGATTGAAGCAAAGTGTTGAATTTACTGGAGGTAGAACCTGTGTTGCTAAGTTTCAGGAAAAAGCTGATATTGAATACTTACGTGCTAACCTCGCTAAATTTTTAGTGGAAAATGGCGAACCAGCTTCCATCGATTTAAAAACGAAAGGAACTGATTATAAAGTGGAAATTATCACAAATTATAAATTAAATGATGATGGTGCTACTGTCGATGTTGCTAATAAGATTAAACAAGGCTTAGATGCCTGCAAATCTAAAATGGGTTCTTATACCATTGATGAATCAAGGAGCGTTTCGGCTTCTGTTTCTAGTGAATTATGGCGGTCTTCTGCATGGGCAATCGGGATTGCTTTACTAGCAATTTTTGCCTATATCTTACTTCGTTTTGGTCATTGGCAATATTCACTTGGTGCCATTGTTGGATTAACTCACGATGCCTTCTTTGTAATTTCTATATTTTCTCTTTTACATGGTTATTTACCATTTAGTTTAGATGTTAATCAAGCGTTTATTGCGGCAATTCTTACTGTTATATCCTATTCGATGAATGATACCGTGATTGTTTTCGATAGGATTAGAGAAAATCTACGTGCAAATAAAGATGAGGTACATCACTATGAAATTATCAATAAGTCCTTAAATGCAACGCTGAGCAGAACTTTTAATACGTCCATGATATTATTCGTGGTTGTATTGATCATGTTTATCTTTGGTGGTACAGCGATTAAAGGATTCTTGTTCGCGCTTCTTGTTGGTGTTGTGATTGGAACGTATTCTTCACTTTGTGTTGCTACACCTATTTTAATTGACTTTTCTAAACGATTGAAAGCATAAAATCAATATAAAATTGCATTTGAAAAGCCGCTAATTAGCGGCTTTTTTTGTGCTAAATTTTGACTGTGATTTCCTGAAATTAAATTACTTGCTCTTTTTTTGTTCTTCCTCTTGTTTTCAACGGGAATAAGTGAATAACTACTTATATGTAGCGTCAAATTAGTGGGATATCTTGTTAAATTTGTTAGTTCACAAAAGATAATGGCTGAAAATCAATATACGGAAGATAATATTCGATCGCTCGACTGGAAAGAGCATATCCGCTTGCGTCCTGGAATGTATATTGGGAAACTCGGTGACGGTGCAGCAGCTGATGATGGTATTTATATTTTAGCGAAAGAAATTGTTGATAATTGCATTGACGAATACGTCATGGGTAATGGCAAGAAGGTGGAGATTAAAGTGAAAGATGGCCTTGTTAGTATCCGCGATTATGGACGCGGTGTTCCCTTGGGGAAACTGGTTGAAGTCGTTTCTAAAATGAATACGGGGGGAAAATATGATTCCAAGGCCTTTAAGAAATCGGTTGGATTAAATGGGGTGGGTTCTAAAGCAGTGAATGCGCTATCATCTCATTTCATGTTGTATTCTGTTCGTGATGGTGAAAAAAAACAAGCCTCTTTTTCCCGTGGGGAATTACTCAGTGAATCACCCTTAGAAAAAACGGATGAGGCGAATGGAACGTACGTAGAATTTGTTCCTGATGAAAGTATTTTTAAAAAGTATGCCTTCAAAACGGCGTATTTAGAGAAAATGATTTGGAATTATTGCTATTTGAATCGTGGGCTTTCTCTACATTTTAACGGGGAAAAGTTTCAGTCGAAAGATGGCTTAAAAGATTTGTTGGAAAATAATATGGACGGCGATCCTCTTTATCCAATTATTCATATTGAAGATGAGGATATCGAAGTGGCTTTTACACACGGTAAAACATATGGCGAGGATTATTATTCCTTCGTAAATGGCCAGCATACAACGCAAGGTGGAACCCATCAAAGTGCTTTTCGCGAATCGGTAGCAAAAGTTATCCGCGATTTTTACAATAAAAATTATGAGTCTTCGGATATCCGACAGTCTATCGTTGCTGCTATTGCCGTGAAGGTGATTGAGCCTATTTTTGAATCCCAAACAAAAACCAAACTTGGTTCGCAAGAAATAGAGCCGAACGGAAAGTCGATGAGGGCCTTCATCAATGATTTTCTAAAAGATAAATTAGATAATTACTTGCATCGTAATCCGGATGTTGCTGAAACGATAGAAAAGAAAATTAAGCAGTCTGAAAGGGAACGAAAAGAATTAGCAGGAATACGTAAAATTGCGCGAGATAGATCAAAAAAATCGAGCGTTCACAATAAAAAATTACGCGATTGCCGTTTGCATTTAACAGATTTGAAGGATGATAGAAGAGAGGAGACCACCTTGTTTATTACAGAAGGTGACTCTGCGAGTGGTTCAATTACCAAATCAAGGGATGTGAATACGCAGGCTGTATTTTCCTTGAGGGGAAAACCACTTAATTGTTATGGTCTAACAAAAAAAGTGGTGTATGAAAACGAAGAATTTAATCTCATTCAGGCGGCTTTAGATATCGAGGACGATATGGATAATTTGAGGTACGGACGTATTGTTATTGCAACAGATGCCGATGTAGATGGTATGCACATTCGAATGTTACTGCTGACTTTCTTTCTTCAGTTTTTCCCAGATCTAGTCAAACGAAATCATGTGTATGTATTGCAAACTCCTTTGTTTAGGGTGCGGAATAAAAAGAAAACACTTTATTGCTATTCGGAAGAAGAAAGACGAAAAGCGATTGAAGAAATTGGTAAAACAGCAGAAATAACTCGATTCAAAGGTTTAGGTGAAATTTCCCCTGATGAATTCATTCATTTTATCGGAGAAGATATTCGATTAGAACCGGTACTCTTGACTAAGGAGGCATCGATTGATTCGATCTTATCCTATTACATGGGTAAGAATACGCCTGAACGACAAGAATTCATTATTGATAATTTACGAGTAGAGAAAGATCCCGCTGAATCATTGGTGCTTGAAGATCTAAGCGATGACATTGAAATTGTAACATAAGATGGCAGAGGACGAAATAGAAGATATTAACGGGGCATTGAACGAGGATTCTCATCCATTTGAAAGTAAAAAAGTGGATGAAAAAATCGTTCCTGTTGGTGGATTGTATGAAAATTGGTTTTTGGATTATGCCAGTTATGTGATTCTCGAAAGGGCCGTTCCTGCTTTGATGGACGGATTGAAACCAGTTCAACGGAGGATTTTACACTCCATGCGTGAGTTAGAAGATGGTCGCTATAATAAGGT
>CAMCQW010000068.1 GCA_945877045.1 Chryseobacterium gleum | reverse complement strand
GCCTCGAGCAGGTTATTTTCCCCGAATATGAAAAGGTGATTGGTAAATTAAGAACTTTTGCCATACAGTGGAAAGATGTTCCTATGTTGGCA
Organism: Chryseobacterium gleum; assembly: GCA_945877045.1. GTDB lineage: Bacteria > Bacteroidota > Bacteroidia > Flavobacteriales_D > Crocinitomicaceae > UBA952. The sequence continues at coordinate 8,496 of CAMCQW010000068.1, read as the reverse complement.
AGAACGCATGGGCAAGCTGCTTCCCCAACTAGATTGGGAAAAGAGATTCAAGTTTTTCAAGAACGATTAGCAGGTCAGCTTCGTGTGGCCAAATCGATACCTTCCACAGCAAAGTTTGGTGGGGCAACCGGTAATTTTAATGCGCATCATGTCGCCTATCCAAGTACTGATTGGATAAATTTTAGCAATACATTTTTGGATTCATTGGGTTTAAAGAGAAATCAAACGACCACCCAAATTGACCATTACGATACCTTGGCAGCTCTTTTGGATGCATTAAAACGGATGAATACCATACTGATCGATTTAAATCGCGATATGTGGACCTACATTTCCATGGATTATTTCAAACAGGAATTAAAAGAGGGTGAGATTGGGTCATCGGCAATGCCACACAAAGTGAATCCCATCGATTTTGAGAACTCAGAAGGTAATTTAGGTATAGCCAATGCCCTTTTTGAACATTTGTCTGCTAAATTACCGATCTCGCGATTACAGCGTGATTTAACAGATTCTACTGTTTTGAGAAGTATTGGTGTTCCTCTAAGCCACAGCTTGATTTCAGTTTTGTCTACTTTAAAAGGCTTGGATAAGTTGGTATTGAATGAAGCCAAATTAAAAGGAGATTTGGAGGATAATTGGGCAGTAATAGCAGAAGCGATCCAAACCATTTTACGCAGAGAGCAATTCGAAAAGCCTTATGAGGCTTTAAAACAATTGACTAGGAAAAATGAAAAAGTAACCAAGGATACTGTTCATGATTTCATTGATAAGCTGGATATTTCTTCAGCGCTAAAAGATGAACTTAAAAATATAACACCTTGGAATTATCTTGGCGTGCAACTCGTAAATGACACCTTATGAAAGTTATAATTAGTGCGATGCTATTTATGTTATCCTTGCCATTATTTTGTCAGGATTTTCCTATTGAATGGGGCCCCATTTTGAAAAGTTCGGGTGCTCTACTCGATATTATCCCAAAAAATAACACTTCGTTTTACTCATTGCGTTGGTCAGGCGGTGTGCTAGGTGGTTATCGAATTGTGGAACATGATAATATGGAAGAGGTGCAAAAGGCTAGAATTAAACCAGTTATTAATTCAAGTTATGCAACGGTCGAATCAGCTCATTATCATGGTGGAAAATTGATCGTCTTTTTGTCCGATAAAGAAAATGGTATGATGGGCTTGTATAGCCAAGAATTGGGACCTGATTTATTGCCTACCGATAATTCTAATTTAATAGCAGAATATGCCAATCCAAAAATGGGATCTAAGCCTGAATTTACTATTATTAGTTCACAAAACAGGAAGTATTTAGGCGTTGTTTGGAAAATAAATGGTAAGAAAGAAGACAGTGATTTATATGGTTATGTGATTTTAGATTCTACCTTAACAAGCATTCAAAAAGGAGAATACACCTTGCCTTTTAGTGGTAATATGAGCACGATTAACGAGGATCATATTTCAAATTCAGGCGATTATTTTCTGCTACTAACGGAACACAACGAACGAAATGATCGCCTTCTTGTAAAATCATATGAGAATTTCAAAGCCTTGCATATTTATAAAATTCGTGACAATGAATTAAAAGAATTTACCATTGATGTGGATGGAAAAAGAATCGATGACATCTTTATTTCATCAAATGATAAGAATACTATTTCTTTATCGGGTTTATATGGAAATGGTAAATTTCAAGGAATTGAGGGTGTTTTCTCTGTGCGATTAGATGCTTCAAAAGATTCAATAATAACTATGGGAATGATTCCTTTTGGGACTCAGATTTTCAAGGATAATATGAGCGATCGACAAATGGATCGTTTTGAAAGAAAAAATGAATCGAGGGGCCAAGCACCACAGATTTACAATTATTCTTTACGGAGCATCTTTACCCTTGAAGATGGTACTTCAGTAGGTTCAATTGAGCAGTATTTTGTGCAAACAAGGACGAATTATGATTCTCGCACGGGTATTTCTACCACGACTAATTATTATTATTACAACGATATTATTGCATTCCGAATTGGATTAGACGGAAAATTTATGTGGGAAACTCGAATCGATAAACAGCAAGTCTCCATTAATGACGGTGGGCCGTATAGTTCGTATAAAAGTTTTACCAATGAAAAAACATTGAATTTTATATTTAATGATAACCAAAAAAATTATGATGAATTTGGTGATTTTTCACGCGACGAAAATAATACTACCTATTCTTATAATTTGTCGCCAAGAAATAATGCCGTCGCTAATTGCTCCATTGATATTGAAACGGGAGTATTAGTAAGAAAAATATTATTTTCTAGAAAAGAATTATCATCGATTGTTATTCCCAAAATGATTATGGTCAATCAAAAAGACAAGGAATTATTACTTTATGCTATTACCAAAGGCAAGGAACGTTTTGGTATTTTATCGTTTAAGAAATAACTTGATGCGCTACCTACTTCTTTTTATATACTTAGGTTTACTTTTTTCTTCTTGTAACACAAGACCTAAATACATTGAAAATCAGAATACTTCCAATGATACAATCATTGATGATCATTCGTATGCAAATTTAAATACCATCAAAACCATTCATTTAGAACTTGAATTAGATGTAAATTTTCAAAATAAGACTATTTATGGCGTAGCGAGACATGAAATGGTTAATAATAATGCTTCAGTGGCTATTTTTGACACGCGCAACCTACTTATTCAAAAGGTAACAACGGGTAATAAGGATCATGAGCAAGAAGCAGATTTCGTGATTGGTGAGATGGATAAAGATTCAATCTTAGGCCAACCATTGAAAGTTACCGTTGATCCAAAAACTACACAAGTAAACATTTATTATCAGACCACGAAAGGCTCTGAAGCCTTGGATTGGCTGGATACACTTTCAACAAGTTCCAAAACAAAACCATTCTTGTATACGCAAGGGCAGGCCATATTAACTCGAACATGGATTCCACTGCAGGATTCTCCTTCTAATCGTTTTACCTATAATGCTGAAGTTAGGGTTCCCAAAGACTTACTTGCTTTGATGAGTGCTGAAAATCCCAAAGAGAAAAATGAACTTGGAATTTATAATTTTGAAATGGATCAGCCGATTCCTTCTTATTTAATTTCCTTAGCTGTTGGCGATATAGCCTACCATCCTTTTGATGCAACGACAGGGGTTTATGCTGAAAAAGAATTGTTAGATGCTTGCAAATATGAGTTTGTGGATTTGCCAAAAATGATGAAGGCAGCTTCTTATTTATACGGTGATTATCAATGGAAGCAATACGATTTAATGGTGTTGCCTTATTCATTCCCTTTTGGTGGCATGGAAAATCCCCGTTTGACATTTGTTAATCCAACCATTCTTGCTGGCGATAGAAGTTTAGTTTCTGTTATAGCTCATGAGTTGGCACATTCATGGTCGGGTAATTTAGTGACCAATAATACGTGGGACGATTTTTGGCTCAATGAAGGATTTACTGTTTATTTTGAACAGCGAATCATGGAGGTGCTTTATGGAAAGGAAACGGCAGATATTCTTGCTCAGATTGAATTTCAAGAAATGCAAGAAGAAATGAAGGAGATTTTGGCAGGGAAGCATCCAGAAGATTCTCAATTACATCTTAATTTGAAGGGGCGAAATCCAGATGATGCCATGACCACTATCGCCTATATCAAAGGGGCCTTCTTCCTGAAAACACTCGAAAGTAAAGTGGGAAGAGAAAAGTTCGATCGTTTTTTAAAACATTATTTTAAAGCATTTCAATTTAAAACAGTAAGTACGGCAGGCTTTATTGCTGAAATGGAAAATAATTTATTACTGCCTGAAAAGTTGAATTTTGACTACGATGAATGGATATTTCATAACGGTCTTCCTAAAAATTCCCTTATTATTAATTCTCCGCGCTTAAAAAGGATGGAGTCTTTAGCTAAACGATTTTCTGCTGGCGAAAATGTTTTTGAACAAGTTGTTACTTATGAATGGCAGAAAATCAAGAATTCTAAAAAGAAAAAAAGAATAAAAAAAGTGTCTAAAATTAAGCGGGATGATTTTATTGTTCAGGAATGGCAAACATTTATCCGTGCATTAAGTGATGATATTTCAATCGAAAAACTTCAGTATTTAGATGCTACGTTTCATTTTAGTACGTGGGGAAATAGCGAAGTAATGGCGGAATGGTTTGTTCTAAATATCCATAGAGAAAATCGAATCATACGACCAGCAATTGAAAAATTTATTTCTAAAGTGGGAAGGAGAAAATACTTACTTCCGATTTATAAAGCCTTAGTGAATAACCCAGAAGATAAAGTTTGGGCCAAGAGAGTTTTTGATAATTCAAAGGCTTATTATCATGCCGTTTCAAGAAATTCAGTTGCTGAACTTTTTGCGAATTAATTAGCCATTTCGCTCATGTAACGAATGCGCACCAAGCGTAGTTCTTCTTCTGTATAGAGGCCATCTAATTCACGGTATGCAGTCAATAAATCATCCGAATCAGCGCCGTTAAAGTAATCGAAGATTTCTTCTTGATTATCTGCATCAAGTAGGTTGTTTATATAATAATTGATATTGACGCGTGTACCTGATGAAACAATTGACTCAATTTCATCTAATAATTCATTAAAACTTTTTCCTTGGCTATCCGCAATGTCATCCAATGGAAGTTTACGATCTATGTTTTGAATCAATTGCACTTTTAGTCCAGATTTGTTGATGAGTGATTTAACCACCATGTCTTGTGGTCGCTCAATCTCATTATCCTCTACATAATTAGCTATTAGCGCGATGAATGGTTCCCCATAGCGCTGTGCCTTGCCGATTCCCACCCCTTGGATATTCGTCAACTCATCTAAATCAATAGGATATTGAAAACACATATCCCTCAATGATGGCTCCTGAAAAACAACGAATGGTGGCACGCCCATTTCTTTGGCTATTGATTTTCTTAAATCAATTAGTGCATCGTATAATTGTTCGTCAAAAACACCGCCTTTACTTCCTAAAACAATAGAATCATCGTCGTCGGTATTCGAAAAGTCATGCTGTTTTAATAATTTGAAAGAGCGCGGATTCTTTAGAAATTCCTTTCCGGCTGCTGTCAATTTTAGGATGCCAAAGGATTCAATATCCTTGCTTAAAAAGCCTGCTAAGGTTACTTGACGAATTACAGCATTCCAATAATGTTCATCATTTTCTTTTCCTATACCAAATAAAGGAAGTGTATTGTGTTTGTATGCTTTAATATCTGAGGTGATGTTCCCAGAAAGAAAGGCACAATAATGCTTCGCTTTCTGTGTCTCTTCAAGCATTTCAACTGCTTTTAATAAGTTTAGAACGCTCTCTTCCCCCTCTGTTTTTTCCCGTGGATTTCTACAGTTGTCGCAATGTTCATTGCAATTTTTCTCTTCAAAGGTTTCGCCAAAATAGTGTAAAATAAATTTTCTACGACACACGGATGTTTCGGCATAAGAAACAATTTCATTTAATAATTGCCGCCCAATTTCAAGTTCGGTTATTGGTTTTCCTTGGAGAAACTTTTCTAATTTCTCAATGTCTTTATAACTGTAAAATGCAATGCATTCTCCCGTGCCGCCATCTCGACCAGCACGCCCAGTCTCTTGATAGTAACTTTCTATGGATTTTGGAATGTCGTGATGAATTACAAATCGCACATCTGGCTTGTCTATTCCCATTCCAAAAGCAATGGTTGCAACGATTACCTCAGCGTCTTCCATCAAAAACATGTCTTGGTGCTTTGCACGTGTACCCGAATCTAAGCCTGCATGGTATGCAAGGGCATTGATGCCATTAACTTGTAATAATTCAGTTATCTCTTCAACTTTTTTTCGTGATAAACAGTAGATGATCCCACTTTTTCCTGCGTGTCTTTTGATGTATTTGATGATTTCTTTTTCGACATCGCGTTTTGGCCTTATTTCATAATAAAGGTTATCTCTATTAAAGGATGATTGAAAAAGATTAGCATCCAGCATGTTTAAGTTTTTCTGGATGTCATATTGTACTTTAGGAGTAGCAGTGGCCGTTAAAGCAATGATCGGCACATTTGAAATCTTTTCAAAAATCTCTCTTAAACGTCGGTACTCAGGACGAAAATCATGTCCCCACTCAGAAATACAATGGGCCTCGTCTATTGCGAAAAAAGATATGTTTACAGATATTAAAAAATCAATATTTTCTTCCTTTGTCAATGATTCGGGTGCTACATAAAGCATTTTTGTTTTTCCATCTTGGATATCCTTTTTTACCTTTAAAATATCACCTTTTGATAAAGAGGAGTTCAGGAAGTGTGCAATGTCATCATTGTTACTGACGCTTCGCATCGCATCTACTTGATTTTTCATTAAAGCAATCAATGGAGAAACAATGACAGCTGTTCCTTCAGAAATTAATGCAGGCAACTGATAACACAATGATTTACCCCCACCTGTTGGCATGATTACAAAGGTATTTCTACCCGACAATACATTCTGAATGATTAATTCCTGCTCACCCTTGAATTTGCTAAATCCAAAATACTTTTGCAATGAATCTTTCAAATTAGTGTCTATTCCATTCATTGTATTTTCTTCTTCTGTAATCAATTTTTCTTTTTTTTCTACTAAAATAGTTAATTATTGATAGCCGTTACGTTGGTAACTTCAGGTAAATGTTGTTTTAATAAAGTTTCAATACCACCTTTTAAAGTGGCTGTTGATGAAGGACATCCTGCACATGCTCCCTTCATTCTAACGCTAACGACACCGTCTTTAAATCCTAAAAAATCGATAGCGCCACCATCATTTTCTACTGCTGGACGAACGTATTCGTCTAACAAGGCACGAATCGCATCATCAATTTCGCTCGGTTCAAAATTCGGGTCATCTTCATTATCTGATGCTGTTTCGTTCTCTTTCCTTGCGGGTTTCGCTTGTGGCATTTGAATGAGGACATCTTTTCCACTTGAAATCCATTCTTTTACGAATTCACGCAGTTCCATGGTAATAAAATCCCAGGGCACATTGTCCGTCTTTGTAATCGTTACAAAATTTGCAGCGATAAACACACTTTTTACAAATGGAAAATCAAACAGGGCCTCAACCATGGGTGAAAATCCTTTTGCTTCTTTTTTCGAAATAAATTCAACTGAGTCTCCAGTTATTAATAGGTATTTATTAGCAACAAATTTCATTGTCGCAGGGTTGGGAGTCATTTCAGTGTAAATTGTTACAGGCACATTCATTAACTACGATTTAGTTGTAAATATTTTAAAAAAAAAAGTTTTTTAGATGACTTTAACTTTCTTTTAGTTAAAAGTACATATACTTATGATGAGACAACAAATTAATTGTCAATTTAGTTCAATTTAGTTCAATTTAATTTTTTATTAAATTGAACTAAAATTTATATAATCATAATATTAGATTCAAATTAGTTACCTTTTAATTCTAAGGCCTTAAGTGTATTCATCATTAAAGAAGCTATAGTCATTGGTCCAACACCACCAGGAACAGGTGTGATAAAACTGCAAATAGGAGAAACATTTTCAAAATCAACGTCACCAACTAATCGCCAGCCTCTCTCACGGGAAGAATCTTCCACTCTTGTTGTCCCAACATCAATAACAACTGCACCTTTTTTAACCATAGCTACTTTAACAAAGTTGGGTCGCCCAATTGCCGCGATTAGAATATCGGCATTTTTACAAATTTCTGCTAGATTTTTAGTTTTTGAATGCGCCAAGGTTACGGTGCAATTACCATGATACGTATTTCGCCCTAACATTACACTGAGTGGCATCCCGACGATATTGCTCCGTCCAATAATTACGCAATTTTTACCTTCCGTTTCAATTTTCATGCGCTTAATTAATTCCAATATTCCCATGGGGGTAGCAGGCAAGAAACCGGGTAAATTCAGCATCATATTCCCCAAGTTTTGTGGGTGAAAGCCATCCACATCTTTTAAAGGATCGATCGCTTGGGTAATTTTTAATTCATCAATATGTGCAGGTAGTGGAAGTTGTACAATAAATCCATCTATGTTATTATCTTCATTTAAGGCTTTTACTTTGTTGAGCAAAGTCTCTTCTGTAACGGATTCGTCAAAGCGAATAAGTGTGCTTTCAAAACCTATTTCCTCACAGGCTTTTACTTTGGCATTCACGTATGATAAGGAAGCTCCAACATTACCAACAAGAATGGCAACAAGGTGGGGAATTTTTTTGCCTTGTGCTTTTCTTTCCTTTACTTGTGCTTCAAGTTCTTTGTGAATTTCCAAAGAAATTGCTTTTCCATCAATGAGTTGCATAAACCTTCTTTTAAACAAAGATAGAAACTCCTAAAGAAATAAGTCCGAACTATTTATTTACACCTTATCTTTGTTAAAAATTCGCACTATGAGAAACATATTATTTCTTTGTATTACTTCTTTCTTCTCTTTGTCTTTTCACTCTCAGGTAACATTTGATGGTTCCGAGATAGGACTTGAAATCGTTGCTGGTGGCTC
>CAMCQW010000067.1 GCA_945877045.1 Chryseobacterium gleum | reverse complement strand
AAATGAAATTATTAGGACCTACCCAAGAAATAACCGAGTTTGCCTCCGCTGTCGCAGAGAAATAAATCGGATCACCAGGACAATCAGGAGTGGTGACGGATAAAACAGGCTCAAGAGGGGTTTGCTTTACGAGTAGGGTAAAGGTAGTGTCATTGTCGCATCCAAAAGACGAAACTGCTGTTAGTGTGATCTGGTATGCACCCGCGTTAACCATCGTGTAGGATAAATCTTCATTGGTACCTATGGTAGCCCCACCAGCTTCCCAAGTATACACTAAAGGTTCATTCGTTGATACAAATGATTGATTGGTGAATACGAACGGAATATCCTCACATACCAATGAATCTGCTGTAAAAGCTAAAACAGGATAATCATGAACGAAGAAGTTAAAACTGATGGTATCATCGCAAAATACAGTTGCTGAAAATGAATCCACTGCTACTAGGGTCATGGTATTACTTCCGGGTGTATTAAAAATATAACTCAGATCCATCGAGGTATCTAATAACTGATTATTATAGTACCATCCAAACTGGGTAAATGCAGAAATACTAGCGGTTGTATTATTGAATAAAACAGGGTCGTCCATACAAGCTTCAGCAATGGTAAAGTTTGCTGTTGGATTATTAAATACTGTGAATTGCTGAGAAATAGTATCCGAACAGCCATTTTCTGTAATGGCAACCAAATCTACTTGGTAATTATTAGGACCATTGAAATTGACTGTAACGGTATCTCCCACCAAGGTATCATTATTTACGTACCAATAATTAGTGATGGTATCGTTGCCAAGTAAGCTACTACTAGCATTAAAAATGGCCGTTTGCCCGAGACACACATCGTCAAATCCAAAGGAAGCTATTGGGTTTTCGAAAACCTCGACTGTGGTTGAGACCGTATCAATACAATTTGCTGTATTTTGAACTATGAGTTCAACATTGTAAACTCCCGGGCCAGGAAAAGTGTGATTGAAATTAAAAGTAGTATCGGTGTAGCCATCAGAAGAAGACCAGTGAACACTATCTACAGCTGAGTTATTAAATGATGTTAGGTTGTATAAAAGAGTTTGATTTCCAGCGCACACGTTTGAATCCACAATGCTTCCAATTACTTCTGCGGGTAAAACTTCTGTAGTTAAGGTGGCAACACATCCATTTGAGGAAGTAATGGCACAGTTTACTGAATCCTGCGTAATATTTGGAATATAAACGGTCTGACCTACTCCCAATTGAGTGTAAGGTGGAGCAGCATCTGTCCAAACGTAGTTAGCAAATCCCGCGGGAGCAGATAGGGTGGCAGAGTTGCTGTTGCCATTTTCACAATAGAGCGCTGATAAGTTAAGTGAACTACACGCAGCAGAAACATAAGCGTATCCATAATGTCCTGACAAAGAACAATCACCAGTTGCTACATCTAGGGTTACTGTTTGCCCAACATAATTAGTCACTTCCACTCCGAAAGTCGTCCAATTTTTATATTGAATTATACCACAAGATCCCCATCCTGGGATTCCTTGGGCAGCTGCTTCTTGATAAAAGGTACAAGGTATTGGATTTCCTGCTTGATCATATAATTGAATTTCAAAACGAGGCTGGGACATCACCGAGTGACCTGGATTTTCTAAAACAACTGCATATTGAACGATGATTAAGTTGGATGTTGGGGTTACCGTGAAATTGTATTGCAGTCTAGCAGCTTGCGCGCCAGTACCTTGTCCATCACCAACTCGTGCTGAAAAAGCAGCGCCTGGAGGAACCATTGGTAACTGAATACAACCAACAGCTGGATCAAAACCACCCGTCATAATTTCGTGTTGTCCTGGTTGAATACCTATATTTGGAGTATTAATTCCGCAGCAACTACCGGTGGCACCAGTCCAGTTTACAAAAGAATTTTGTGAGAAATCTGCATTTGGGCATCCCGATACTTGAGAAAACACTTGATTTTGCGAAAATAATAGAACGCTACAAATAAATAATGGTAAGAATTTTTTCATTTTTTTTATTTTTTACTGTACAAAGACGTTATAAAATTAAATAAAATTGCACACAAGTCAAAATAAATAAAAAGTTACATTTTATTACTCACTGATAGCTTTCTTACCACAACATCTTTTTGTCATGATTTTAACTAAAAATACACGCCAAAAAGGGAACCGTTTCCTATTTTTTCACTGGATTTCATCCAGCGTTAAAAATAGTTAACCCCTCAACGGGGTTATGGAATAGTATTGTGTTTTAATTCAGATCATTCAATTTTTTAATGTAGAATTATGGCAGTATTGCGTGAGAATTATTGTTGACTACGCGCCTTTAATTTGCTTTTGATTACTTCCAATAACATCGGTAAAATTGATAGAAATATTATTCCAAGACACACTAAATCTATGTGTTTTCTAATCCATTCAACTTCACCAAGAAGAAAACCTGCTAGCGTAAGACTGAAAATCCATAAAAAACCACCTAATAAATCAAACAAGAAAAAACGATTGTAATTCATTTTACCTATCCCAGCAGCAAAAGGTGCGAATGTGCGAACAAAAGGTACAAAGCGCGCCATGATAATCGCTTTTACTCCATTTTTCTCAAAAAATAATTCTGTTTGATCAAGGTATTTCTTATTTATGATAGGTTTAGCTCTAAATTTCAATTCGAATACACGTAAACCGATTTTTCTGCCAATCCAATAATTACAATTATCACCTAGAACTGCTGCGATAAGCAATAATATGAGCAAGTAAGATAAGTTTAATTCACCCGAAGCGGCAAAGAGACCAGCGGTAAATAAAAGTGAATCACCGGGTAGAAAAGGCATGGCTACCAAGCCTGTTTCAATAAAAATAACTAAGAATAGAATAACATAAATGGCTGATGAATAGTTTTCAAAAAACCAAGTAAAATCTAATTTGATGATGTGCTGAAAGATGGTAAAAAGTTCGTTGAAAAAGGCCATGTTAATCTAGTTGAATTTGAGGGTCAATTATTTCTTTCCACGCTATCATGCCTCCATCTATGACAAATAGATCGGTAAATCCGTAACATTTTTCTAAAAAAATAGCTACTGCTTCCGCTCTTTTCCCCGATCTGCAAATTAGAACGGTAGGGAGGTTATTATCTAAACCGACCACTTTTTCAGCCATTTCCGCCATTGGTATATTCACAAAACCATTGTTTCCATAATCAAACTCATAGGTTTCACGTACATCAATTAATTGAATCGGGTTCTGTGATTGAATAATTGTTTGTGCTGCTTCTGGGCTAACTAGTTTCATATGGATAGCAAAATTAATAGAATGATAGTATTTACAGCAATCGATTACGAATTTCTTTTTTTATCAGTTCCAAGCATGCTGAAATACTAAGCTCCGCAGTTTTAAGATGTAGAGTAGGATTCAAAGGGATTTCATAGGAGCTGCTAATGCCTGTAAATTGCTGGATTTCTCCATTATTCACTTGTTGGTACAAGCCTTTAACATCTCTTTGCTGACAAATGGACAATGGGCAGTCACAAAAAACTTCAATAAATCGGTCGTTTCCAATAATCGCTTTTGCCAATTGCCGATCTGCTTCAAAAGGAGAAATAAGGGAAACAATTACCGAAATATGCGAGTTGTTTAATAAGTTGGAAAGTTCTGCTGTCCGCCGAATATTTTCTTTTCTACTAGCGTCGGAAAAATCGAGGTCTTTGTGTATCCCTTTGCGTAATTCATCCCCATCTAAATTAATGATGGGCGGATTTGATGTTTCTAATTCCGCTTTTAATTGTTTGGCTAAGGTTGTTTTACCAGAGCCGGATAAACCCGTAAGCCATATTGTTATTGATTTAGGAGCGGGATTTTCCATCATTTATTGAAATTAATTAACATCCATTAATAAATCGGAGTCATAAAGTTGTCCTGGCGAAACCATTAGTTCGTTGTAGGGGATGTCATTGCCATAACGCTCGAACATCGTTTTACGAATTAGCGGCGCATCGATATTAAATTCCCTCAATTCTTTTGGTTTTACCAGCGTAATCTTTGCTATTTCATGGTATATTTTCCACACATATTCAGAACAATACATTTCCTTATCTGTCCATGAAAAATAACTATCGTAATTTTTTCCAAATTGCTTTTGTGCATAATCCCGCATCGATAGCCAACTTTGATTCTCTAAAATACCACGATCGATGAGTCTGCGAATTTTATATTTTTCTCCGACGCCACTTTTTATCCAATCGATTAAAGTTCGTTTTCCAACGGGCTGCACCGCTTCATACACATAGGGTAATCCATTTTCAATAAAAATAATTCCGCAATGCGAAAAAACGGAATTGGTTGCCAATTCAACCGCTTTACTTTGCTGCGATTTGGAAGATTGAAAAATGATGTCTCCATCTTTTACCTCAGGAATACTATTGGCGCTCAATTTGGCTACTTTATCTTGTTTTTGTTTTGTGTTTTTTAGTGAAAAAGAAACAATAAAAATAAATCCACTTACTATGGTCACAAAGAAAAAAACGCTGTAAATGCTGTGCTTTATATTTTTCAATTTAAAATTCATTTGTTCAAAAATAGGGATTATTTTATTTAGAGGTGCTGACTCTATAAAACCAATCTGGCTGATCGCTTTTTCACCACAAAATCTTTTTGTCATGATTTTAACTAAAAATACATGCCAAAAAGTGAACTAGTGCCTATTTTTTCGCTGGATTACATCCAGCGTTAAAATAGTTAACCCCTCAGGGGTTATATAACTTTCTAGTGCATCAAAATAATATTTACCCCGTAAATAACGAATTCCTTTCACTAAAAAACATTATCCTTATCTTTACGCCGTAAATTAATATTATGAAACTACTCGAAAACAAAATTGTACTAATTACTGGCGCTTCAAGGGGAATTGGTAAGGCGATTGCACAAGAATGTGCGAATCAAGGTGCAACGGTTATTTTTACTTACCTTTCATCGGAAGAGAAAGCGAATACATTGGCTGCTGAATTAAGTGCTGCTGGTGTTACTGCTAAAGGATTTCGTTCAGATGCTTCTAATTTCAATGAAGCACAGAAATTGGTGGAGGATGTAGTTGCTGAATTTGGAACAATTGATGTTCTCGTTAATAACGCTGGTATTACGCGTGATACGCTATTAATGAGAATGTCTGAAGAACAATGGGACGAAGTGATTAATACCAATCTTAAATCCGCTTTTAATTTAACGAAAGCTGTTCAACAACCTATGTTGAGAGCACGAAAAGGTTCGATTATCAATATGTCTTCGGTTGTTGGGGTAAAGGGAAATGCTGGTCAATCAAATTATGCGGCTTCGAAAGCTGGATTAATTGGTTTCACTAAATCAATTGCTGCAGAATTAGGGTCTAGAAATATACGATGTAATGCCATTGCCCCGGGATTTATTGAAACGGAAATGACAGAGGTATTAGATCAAGCAGTGGTGGAAGGATGGCGCAAGAGTATTCCTTTGAAAAGAGGTGGACAGCCCATTGATGTCGCCAATGCTACAGTATTCCTTGCCTCAGATATGTCTGCTTACATCACGGGTCAAACCATTCACGTTTGCGGTGGTATGTTAATGTAATAGAAACTATGAATATAAGACCTAGGAGAAATAGAAAGTCGCAAGCCATTCGAAATATGCTTGAAGAAACTAATTTGGGTGTGCAACATCTAATTTATCCAATTTTTTTAAACGATGGAAAAAATATAAAGGAGGAAATAGCTTCGCTTCCAACTAATTATCGCTGGTCCTTGGATTTGTTGATTCCTGAAATTGAAGCATGCATGAAATTAGGGATCTATTCCTATGACATTTTTCCAGCTGTTGATGATTCCCTGAAAGATAAAATTGCATCGTATAGTTATGCGGAGGAAAATTTTTACCTCCACGCAATTCGTGATCTAAAAGAAAGATTTCCTGAGATTGTTTTAATGAGTGATGTCGCCATGGACCCATATTCGTCCGATGGGCACGATGGATACGTGGAAGATGGAAAAATAATAAATGACATTAGTTTGCCGATCTTAGCCAGAATGGCTGTCGCACAAGCGCAAGCTGGTGTAGATATCATTGGTCCATCGGATATGATGGACGGCCGCGTTGGTTATATTAGGGAAGCGCTAGATTTAGCAGGGTATACAGATACTAGTATTATGTCTTATACAGCGAAATATGCTAGTGCTTTTTACGGACCTTTTAGAGATGCGCTCAACTCAGCACCTAAATCAGGCGACAAGAAATCGTATCAGATGAATCCTGCCAATAAGCGAGAAGCATTAATAGAAGGACAGCTAGATATGGATGAAGGAGCGGATATGTTGATGGTAAAGCCGGCATTAAGTTACTTAGATGTTATTCATGTGATGAAAGAAAATTTCCCACTTCCAATTACAGCGTATAATGTAAGTGGTGAATGTGCCATGGTAATTGCGGCAGCTCAAAAAGGCTGGTTAAATTATGAGTTGGCTGTGTCGGAGATTTTACTTAGTATTCGACGTGCTGGAGCAGATGGTATTTTGACTTATTTCGCAAAGGATTTTGCGCAATTTAATAGAAAGTAACTATTTATATATGACAAGCTATTATATTGATAAACAATGGATAGGTTTAAATTTATTTGAAGAAATTCTAGCGTCTAATTGCCCGGTTTATTTGTCTGATATTGCAATGCTGGGCGTTCAAAAATGCCACGATTATTTATCCAAAAAGATAGAAGATTCAGCGGGTATTTATTATGGAATTAATACGGGATTTGGCTCCTTGTGTGATACGAAGATTTCAAAAAGCGATCTCTTCACTTTACAACGAAATTTGCTCGTTTCTCATGCCTGTGGCATGGGGGATGAAGTGCCAAAAGAAATTGTCCGGAGGATGCTCTTATTGAAAGTGATGGGCTTGTCGCAAGGCTATTCGGGGGTGCAAGTGGAAACCGTTGAACGATTACTGTTTTTTTACAACAAGGGCATTTATCCTGTTATTTACCAGCAAGGAAGTCTTGGTGCTTCGGGTGATTTAGCGCCTTTGGCTCATCTATCATTACCGTTAATAGGCGAGGGGGAAGTTGAATTTGAAAACACCCGTTATTCCGGCGAAGCGATCAACAAGAAATTTAATTTAGCGCCGATTACTTTACATCCAAAAGAAGGATTGGCACTTTTAAATGGGACACAATTCATGTCTGCCTACGCGACTTTTGCCATTCATAAAAGTTATGATTTATGGAATAAATGGAATCATATTGCTGCACTTTCCTTAGAGGGATTTAATGCAAAAATAGACCCTTTTAATGGAGGAGTACATGCTTTAAGACATCAAGTTGGTCAAATAGAAACGGCGAAAGTAGTTAGAGAGCTTTTAGCAGGAAGTCAACTTATTAAGCAGCCGAAAATCCACGTTCAAGACCCTTATTCATTTCGATGTATCCCACAAGTGCATGGCGCAACAAAAGATACGATTGATCATTGTTCAAGTATTGTAGAACGCGAAATAAATGCCGTTACTGATAATCCAATGGTGCTGCATGAAACAGACGAAATTGTGAGTGCAGGAAATTTTCATGGACAACCTTTAGCCTTGATCTTGGACTTTTTAGCAATTGCGCTTTCGGAATTAGGAAGTATTTCTGAACGAAGGACCTATAAATTGATATCAGGGAATAGGGGGCTTCCGACCTTCCTAATTGCTAATCCTGGTTTGAACTCAGGATTGATGATTGTCCATTATACTTGTGCCTCCATTGTTAGCCAGAATAAGCAATTATGCAGTCCTGCTTCGGTAGATACTATTGATTCAAGTAATGGACAAGAAGATCATGTGAGCATGGGAGCCAACGCAGCTACTAAATTATTCCGAATCATAGAAAATTGCTATTCCATTATGGGGATTGAGTTGCTTAATGCTGCACAAGCCATGGAATTTAGAAAACCATTGAAAACGTCGGTTTCTTTAGAGAAATTATTGGCTGATTTTCGTATGGATGTAGCGAAATTAGAGATGGACAGAACAAGTTACCCCGATATGCAATTAGCAAGAAATTTTGTAATTAATAAAATGACACTATGAACGAAGTAGACAACACTGTAAGTTTTGATGAACCAATCACCCAGGAAAAAATGCCTAAATTTTTACTGGTATTACTAATTTTAACATTGTTAAACACAGGTTTAGCAATTTTGGGAGGGATCTCTGGGCTTTTAATGGGTAAACCATCTGAAAAAGAAATTCTCGCATCGAAAGTGCAAATGGCAAAATCCATCGTTGAGATGAAGAAAGCGAATTTGGAGTATTTTGTGGACTTGTTGCAAAAGATTGAAGGAATTACCGATGCCATGTATGCAAATTTTGTGTTGTATAACCTGTTGGCAACTCTTGTTGCAGCGGCAGGAATACTTGGAGCAGTCATGATGTTTAAAAGAATGAAACTTGGTTTTCATTGTTACATCATTTATTCCTTTCTTTCAATTTTGTCTGTTTACGCATTTGTTGCCCCATCGAATGTCCCAACGATTCTAATTGTTGCAAATACAATCCTTTCTGGATTATTTGTCTTTATGTATTCCCGTAATTTGAAGTGGTTAACGAAATAAGTTAAAATATTTTTCCTGGATTCA
>CAMCQW010000066.1 GCA_945877045.1 Chryseobacterium gleum | reverse complement strand
AGTTCCGATGGTTATATCAGTATGGGATGATGGTTTTGGTATTTCAGTTCCAAGAGAATTTCAAACGACAACAGGTAGTATTTCACAAGCATTGGCTGGCATGCAACGGACATCGGAGTTTAATGGCTATGAAATATACGAAAGTAAAGGTTGGGACTATGCACACCTTTGCGACACGTATGAAAAAGCAGTTACTTTATCAAGAAATGAGCATGTTCCAACATTTGTTCATGTAAAAGAGGTAAATCAGCCTCAGGGTCATTCAACATCAGGATCCCACGAGCGATATAAATCAGCTGAACGTTTAAAATGGGAAAGTGAATTTGATTGCATTGCTAAATTCAAGGAATGGATTCTGAATTTTAAAGCAGGTGATTTAAGCATTGCAGACGAGACTATTCTATCAGAAATTCAAGTAGAAGCTAAGAATAAAGTCCGTGAAGCCAAAAACAAAGCTTGGGCAACTTATACCGAAAGCATTCAAACTGATTTAAAAGCCTGTTTGACATTATTAGAAAATATACTTGCAAAAACAAGTCATAAAGAATCCGTGACAAATGAAATTACATTACTAAAGAAATCATTCGAACCAGTTCGAAAGGACATACTTACTAATGCAAGAAATGTATTGCGAATCATCCGTCACGAGGAATATGCAGAGCGAGAGGCCTTATCCAATTGGGTAAAAGCATCCATCAATGAGAATGAAGAGCGTTACAGTTCATTTTTGCATTCACAATCTGATTTAGCAGCGACAAAAATAAGCGCTGTCGCTCCCGAATTTTCAGAAGAAATTAACATGGAGGACGGACGCATAATTTTACGAGAAAACTTCAATAAATTATTAGAAAGTCATCCTGAAATGTTGATTTTTGGTGAAGACGCTGGAAAAATAGGAGGCGTTAATCAATCGCTTGAAGGCCTGCAAGATAAGTTTGGGGAGCTACGTGTTTTTGATACTGGAATTAGAGAATGTACGATTATCGGACAAGGGATAGGAATGGCAATGAGGGGATTGCGTCCAATTGCGGAGATTCAATACCTTGATTATTTATTGTACGCGATTCAATTATTATCCGACGATCTTTCCACCTTACAATATCGAACTAAAGGTGGCCAGAAAGCGCCTTTGATTGTCAGTACCCGCGGGCATCGCTTAGAAGGAATTTGGCATAGTGGTTCTCCCATGGGAATGATTGTCAATTCGTTGCGTGGTATGCATGTTTGCGTTCCAAGAAACATGACAAAAGCCGCTGGATTTTACAACACACTTATGGCAGGAGACGAACCCGCCTTGGTTATTGAGCCATTAAATGGCTATCGCACCAAAGAACGAATGCCAAGTAATTTAGGTTTATTTAGAGAGCCTTTAGGTGTACCAGAAATCGTAAGACAAGGGAAAGATTTAACCTTAGTTTCGTATGGCTCAACTTTTAACCTTTGTGAAATTGCGGCAGCAAGCCTAGCTCAAATGGGTATAGAAATTACATTAATAGATGTCCAAACATTATTGCCTTTTGATGTGAATCATTTAATTGTTGATTCTTTGATAGAAACAAGCAGATTATTGATTGTCGATGAAGATGTAAGCAGCGGTGCAACAGGATTTATCTTAGATAAAATCTTAGTGGAACAAAAGGCCTATTTTTATTTGGATAGCGAACCAAGTACGCTAAGTGCAAAAGATCATCGACCGGCATACGGAACTGATGGTGATTATTTTTCGAAACCAAGTGTACACGATATAGTGGAAAAAGTATATGCAATAATGTCTGAAACAGACCCAACAAAGTATCCTTCCATCTATTAAACTAAGTAAGTTACTTGAGAATTCAGGTAATGGATTGAAATGCTTTTTTAACTCCCATAATTATTAAGAAATGACTCCAACGGAATACATTGATACATTTCAACTTGAACATGCAGGCTATTCAAGCTATCCACAAGACTATCAGCCATATATTCCGCTTAATAAAAGTCGATTTTTACGAATTGTAAAACAAGGAGTAATTACTAAAGAACTCACTGAGGTCATCCGATCAATAAACGAGAAACAAGACTGGGTGATCATTACTGAACCTTGGTGCGGTGATGCTGCGCAGATTGTTCCCTATTTATTTAAAATGGCCGCACTAAATCCACGTATTAATGTGGAGGTTCAACTTAGAGATAGCAATTCGGAAATTGATTCCTACTTAAGCCATGGAAAAATGAGTATTCCAAAGCTAATTGTGCGTAATCAAAAAGGGGTTGACCTATTTATTTGGGGACCAAGGCCGCAGAAATTAGAAGCAATTTATTTGGAACTAAAAAATAAAAACGAAAATATAGACGACATGAAAACCATTTTACAAAAATGGTATAATGAAGATAAAGGAAGAGGAATTCAAGACGAAATCATGGAATTGATTAAGGCTAAATGATTCCCCCTCAAGAGGGGGACTAAGGGGGAGGAAGAAGTAAGCTTGGGGAAAAATATTATAAAAAATCAATAAGCCAGAAAAAGATCAATCAAATTTAACATCAAAAGGCATTCTCATTTGAATCCCCATCCTACCTTCAATCTTCTTTATTTCTTGATAATAACTCAATAAATCAGCGGGGATAGAATTAAGATTAATTTTCATTTCTGACTCCTCGGTTTCATCTTTTAAGAACTTAAAAAGAGATTCAAATTTATCTTCTTTCATGAGTGGGTAATAAATAACTTTCGCAGCTGATACATTCGAACTTTTTATCGCGAAATTGATGGCATCTTGTAGCGAGCCAATTTCATCCACCAGTCCAATTGCAAGCGCATCTTTTCCCGTCCACACGCGACCACGTGCAATTTGTTTAACGCGATCCATACTTAATTTCCTTCCATCTGCTACCCTTTTAAGAAATTGATTGTAGATATTATCCACTTCCCCTTGCACACGCAACAATTCTTCCGGACTTAATTTTTGATTTAAGGAAAGTACCGAATGCTTATTGGTTCCTACCCTATCAAAGTTTATCCCTAGTTTATTTTCAAACATTTTTCCAGTATAGGGAATCATTCCAAAGACACCTATTGACCCAGTAATAGTGGTTGCTTCGGCAAAAATCCGAACAGCAGGCGTTGCGATATAATAACCACCAGAAGCTGCTACGTCGCCCATGGAAACGATGACCTTTTTCACTTTATTTGTAATGGCTACTTCGCGCCAAATTTCCTCACTTGCTAAAGCACTTCCACCGGGACTATTAATTCGAAAAACAACCGTTTTAATAGCAGGATTATTCCTTACTTTCTCGAATAACTTACAAATTTTAGCAGACGAAATTCCATCCCCTTCACGATTAACATCCCCTTCAGCGAGAATGACAGCCACATTTGCATTTTGAGCTTGAATCAAGACTTGATTATCCAACAAGGCATTGCGGGAATAATCTTCAAAATTACATAAAGATAGATCTGCCATATCAGTTACTTTCAGCCTTTTCATAAAATCAGACATCACTTCATCGCGGTATTTCAGCGCATCGATCAATTTATAATTAAAAGCATCTTCCGTACTGGTCACCTTCATAGAATCAGCCAATACATTAAAATTTTCGCTGGAAATATTTCGTGATGCTGCCATTTCCATGCACATATCATCCCAAATAGAATGTAGCAACCTTTCAGATTGAACACGGCTTGAATCGCTCATATTTGTCCTAAAGAAAGGTTCCACTGCACTTTTGAAATCATTGTTGGAACCACGGACTATTTCCACTTCAATTTCTAATTTGTCCAATAAATTTTTAAAAAACATCATTTCTCCTCCTAAGCCATTTAACTGAAAAGCAGATGTTGGAAAAGCATACGTTTCCTTTGCAGCCGATCCGATATAATATGCTTTTTGAGAAATCATTTCTCCAGAGAAATAAGCGACCACGAATTTTCCTGATTTTTGAAAATCTGTTATCGCTTTGCGCAGAGCTTGAGCAGAAGAAAAACCACATTGAACATCATCAATATCAATGAACAATCCTTTAATTTTAGAATCATTTTTAGCCTTATCCAAGCCATAAATTAAACTAGATAATCCTATCGATTGATTAAAATCTAAACGTCCAGCATCAAAAGTTGAATTTCCTTTGTCTTGAATTTGCCCATCCAATTTCATATGCAAAATCGCATTATCATTTATAGCAAAAGGAGCCGGTCCGAATTCACTAATTGAACCGATAATCCCTCCTAAAACTAGAAAAAAGAAAATCATAGCCACGCCTGAAGCGATGACAACAGCCACAAAACTTGGCCAAAATATTTTTGAAAAAGACAATTTAGATTCGGTCATTTCTTTTTATTTTAATAGTTTATTAAATAATAGAGGTTTCGCTACCGGGTTAAACTTCAAGGTTAATCGAATTTCCTTCGCGTAATTATCATATAAGTTTGCCCCCATATTTGAGGAGCGCCAAAGCGGGAAATATACGCCCAAGATATTACCTAATTTGATTCCGAGACCAGCATTTACAAATACATTTAATGGAACAGCCCCAACATCAACAAAGCCGACAAAAATATTTGGTTTAATGGGTAATTGTATCGTTGTATTTATGGAAGCCATCCAAGATTTTGAATATAATAATGCATTACTTCTGAAGCCACCCATATTTTCATCGCGCTGCATACTAGTAGGATTGAATCGATCAAAATAATAATTTTCCAAGAAATTATCTTGTATCCCACTCGCACCAGAAAGTGACATAAAATACTTTTCTTGATTTAGCCATGATACTGAATTTTGAAAAAGATTGTATCCAGCATAGGCCCGAACACTAATCCATCTATTCATGCTATTTCGTAAATACTTAGATTCAAAAGTACTCGCTGTAGAAACCCGAAGCATATTATCATTTTGATCAGTATTACTAACAAACTCCAACCTAAGAAGATTTGAATAACTATAATCTGTTTTGTTTTTTTGGTAGTTGTATTCGGCCATTGCTCCTATTTTATTAAGCGGATTTAAATAGGTACTGTATTGGTTTAAAATCCCTTTAAAAGCTACAGCTCTACCAATTGATTTAGGGGCATTTTTTCCTAAATTAAACGTTACATATGGATTAATTCCAACGAAATATTCTCCGGATGGTCCATTATTTAATTGGGAAGCGGGAGCAGTTGAAAATGATTTAATCGATAGTCCTACTTTAGCTATTTTAATAAAATTACTTGGAAAAAAGGCATGTGAAATTTCCGCAATCCCTGTCATTTTTTTGCCATTAAACGAATACATTGGTGCGATAAAATACTGCGTTGGTTTCAATGGGAGTCCAAGGTTATGAAATGCCAAGCCCAACATAATTCCATCATTCACATTCCAACCAAGAGCAGGCAACCAATAAATATTATTTTTAGTTGCTTCATTATCCCCAAACGCAAACTCAAATTTAAGTGGTTCGCATTTTTTAAATAAAAATCGATTTGGGTAATAATTGTTATTCGTTCTATTGACCTCAGGAATATCTTTTGAGTCATCAATGGCAATCCGTGTAATTTCAGAAAGATTTGAGGCAATACCAATTTCTTTCTGCCCAGGCTCCAACCATACCGATTCAAGCAATAAGTCGTTTTTAAATACATTTAATTCAATGGGCCCATTTACTTGTCCAACGTTTTTCACTTTTACTACAGAGCCAGTTTTACCATGTCTAACGCTTGCAATTTTATAATCAATATGATTAGTTGTTTGAATTAAATCAGTAAAAAACCAAGATAAATCTTTTCCTGTAAAATTTTCAAAAACAGCTTTTAAATCCTTTGGTTGCGGGTGTTTAAATTTCCACTTTTCAAAATATAGATGCATTGCTTGATCAAAAATACTATCTCCTAAATAATCCTTTAAGTAATAAAAAACAAGTCCTGTTTTTTGATACATAATTACACCGTAATTCATCGAAGTGAACTCAGCGGAGTGCGTTTCAATGGGCTGATCCAAGGCTAAAGATGCCACCATTCGATAAAAAACATCCCCTTGATCATGATGATCTAAGTCATTTAAATGAAATTTTCCATTTAAAACCATATCCGAAAGCCTTGTATTGTTTGGATATTTTGTTTGTACATAGCGTACTTCATTTAAGGTATTCATCCCTTCATCCATCCATCCATGAACACGCTCGTTGGAACCTAAAATTCCATAGAACCAATTATGACCCACTTCATGAACGATTACCACTTCCAGTTCTTCTTTAGAACTCGTGTTTCCAATAACGGTTATCATAGGATACTCCATTCCGCCGCCAGCGCTAATTGTGCCATCAATCGCTGTAACATTATTATATGGATAATCCCCATTCCAAAGGGAATAGTAATAGGTTCCATCATTAATGTACTCGATCGCATTTTGCCAATACAAAGTATTATGAGGGACGAACATTGCCCAAGATGTCACTTTTCTTTTTGAACTTGGTAATTCAACTTCACCTTTTAATACCGCAAAACGCTTATCAGCAAACCAAGCGAAATCATGGACTTTATCCTGCTTATAAACGAGCGTCTTTTTCTCGAGGCTTGAGGCAGGGAATTTCGTAGCACCCTCTATACTTTGTTTTTCCTGAAGCATCAATGGAATATTAGCCAACGATTTAGTTGCTAGTGCATCCAAAAAATTCTTTTCAGATGGTGTTTGTAAATCACCGGTAGCACCCACCACGTAATTTTGGGGTAAGGTAATGCTCACTTCAAAAGAACCGTATTCCGAATAAAACTCCCCTTGATTTAAATAAGGCATAAAATTCCAACCATTGCTATCATAAACAGCTGGTTTTGGATACCATTGCGTGATTTGATACGATTGTTCAATGTGACCAAGTCTAGAAATCGATCCTGAAGGAATCTTAACTTTAAAAGGCGTAGTGATGGAAATGCTAGCAGAAGGTAAAAGAGGCTTCTTAAGAATTATACAGCAAATATCTGGATGCTCGCTATCATAGTTCCACGTTACCTGTTCACCATCTACATAAAAATCCAAGGAATCAATCCCTCCTCTATTTTTTTGCTCACCATAATACAATTCTTTATTCCCAGATTCATATAATTGTTTGGCTAGCGCAGATCTGGAATCGCGATATGCATTTGGCCAAAGATGGAAATAGATCTTCGTTAATTCATCGGGTGAATTGTTGATGTATTCAATCTTTTCAATAGCAGATAAGATATGGTCCACATCATTTAGACTCACATTTATCTTATAATTCACCTCTTGTTGCCACGTATTTTGGGCTATAACAAGCTGGAAAATATTCAAACACAAAACAAAAAGAACGAATTTTTTCATACTAGATTATTAAATAAAAAGGCGTAACATGTCACCTAAAGAATTAATTACAGTACTAAATTACGCCTTTAAACAATAAAACTAATACTATTTGGCAATAATAAACCGCTCTGTAATTATGCGATTTTGAGCTTCAATCTGTAGGATGTAACATCCATTCATTAAAGAAGAAACGTCTACTGTCATATTTGAGCCGCTAAACATGTTTTCAAGTACTATTTTACCGTTTAAGTCGCGAATTAGTAGCTTATTATTTTCCAAAGAAAAAGGAAGCTCAAGTGTAAAACTACCTACAGTTGGATTTGGGAATAATAACACATCCCCTGCATTCAAATCCACTAAACTCAAGTAATTATCCACCCCATCGCAATTTTCATCGATGCCATTGTCAAGGATTTCAGTTGCACCTGGGAAGATCGCATCATTATTATCATCACAATCTCCACCAACTAATACATAACCTACCCCTGGATCCTCACACAAACTTTCTCCAATACCCGTTCCAAAGTTGTCATTATCAGCATCCACAAAATAGGTATTGAAAATTAATCCTTCGTCGTTCACACCGTTACAGTTATTATCAAATCCATCACATATTTCAGTTGCACCAGGAAAAATAGTAGTATCAGCATCATCGCAGTCACCACCAATCGTAACGGTATTTGCTGGTTGAGCACATTGCTCTACCCCTGTTGCATCATCTCCAAAACCATCTCCATCAGCATCCACATAGTACATGTCCACTAAATTCAATAGGATATTGTTATCGTCGCAATCCAATCCGTTTATGGAAGAACCAGGAGGCTGAAGACAAGAAGTTACAAAGCTGTTAGGATTACCAAAACCATCCATATCAAGATCGACAAACCAAAGAGTTAATGGATTAATTAATGAATCATTGTCATTACAATCCGTATTATTAGAAACATAATTTCCTGGAACTGTACAAGACAATAATGAAGCGGAAGGATTACCAAATCCATCACCATCTATATCAGCATAATAAAGTTGTGGAAGTGTTGCCACGATATTACCGTATAAACTTACATTATCCACTCGCCATGTTGATCCTACCGCTCCGATATTAGTTAAATAAAAACGGAAAGTAACTTGTTGGATATTTGAAAAGGCAGGCGATAATAAAACGGTATCATCTAATACAACATTGCCATTATTTCCAGATAAACCTGAGCCAATATTTGTGGAGAAATTATCCAAACTTGAACGTAGTATCCAAGTAGGACTTCCTCCAGAAGCACTTGTACGATGATTGAAAGCTACGGAAGAAAGATTCAAGCCGAAACAAGAATCGGCAACAATAGAAAATTCATTGTATTGATTTAAGTCAATTGTATTAGATTGATTCCACGTTGAAGCACTAAATACATTCGCTGTAGGCGAGCAAGTAACTCCTAAGTTAGAAAACGGTGAAAACAAGGCATTAACCGGTTGCGTAGTTACAAGATTACTTGTTACAGGACAATTAGCTGCAGCTGTAAA
>CAMCQW010000065.1 GCA_945877045.1 Chryseobacterium gleum | reverse complement strand
ATTGCCGTCCACGATGGGGTAAGGCCGTTTGTATCAGCAGAAACTATTGAGCGCTGTTTTTCCTCGCTAGAGAAGTTTGAAGCTGTTGTTCCAGTAATTGAATTAAAGGATACGATAAGACAGGTAGATGCGCAAAATAATTTTGCAGTAGACCGAAAAAACTTTAGAATAATTCATACCCCTCAATGTTTTCACGCGGAAATAATTAGGCGTGCCTATTGCCAGGAATTCACTGATAACATAACAGATGACGCTTCTTTAGTGGAACAATTAGGAGTAACGATCCATTTTGTCCCTAGCAACCAAGAAAACATTAAAATTACCGACCAATTCGACCTTACAATCGCTCAATCTTTTATAATGAAGCCATGATTCAACCACCAGCATTAAATCCAGGCGATCTAATTTATATTACGTCACCAGCGAAGATAACAGACCCTAAAACCGTCCTTTTTGCAAAAGAATATTTAGAAAAAAAGGGATTTAAGGTACTAGTGAGTGCTCATTGTTTTGGAAGTCATAATTATTTTTCCGGAACAGACGAAGAACGACTATCTGATTTGCAATTTGGGATAGACCACCCAGGGGTAAGGGCGATTCTTTGTGCAAGGGGAGGTTATGGAAGCATTCGTATTTTAGATCGAATTAATTGGGCAAATGTATTACTCGAGCCCAAATGGATGATTGGCTTCAGTGACATTACTGTTTTTCATCATCGCTTACAAAAACTAGGTATTCAGAGCATACATGGAACAATGCCAATTAACTTTGAAAAAAACACGGACGAAGCCCTTAAAACACTTTTGGGAAGCATAACGGGGAAATTTACTCCTTTTGTTTTAGCACCAAATAAGACGAATAAAACAGGACTGGCCACCGGGAATTTAATTGGTGGCAATCTTAGTATTATTTACAGCATGTTGGGCACCCCTGATCAGTATGACTTTGAAGATGCAATTCTTTTTTTAGAGGATGTTGGAGAACATTATTATCAAGTCGAGCGGATGATTTTTGCTCTAGGTAAAGCAGGAGTGTTTGAAAAAATAAAAGGATTAATCATAGGCGGTATGACAGAACTTGAAGATACCGATCCACCATTGGGGCTCTCTATTGAAGAAATTATACTTGAGCAACTGCGGTTTTCAAATATGCCGGTTCTATTTAATTTTCCTACTGGGCACATTAACGATAATAGAGCGCTTGTCATAGGAAAGCACATAAAAATAAGTATAAACGAGAATGAAACTATCGTTTCTTATTCAGACCAATTATAAAATAAGAACAAAAAGCGCTTTATAATTGTTGATTTTATTAAATTTGCATCGATTATTTCAGTATAAACTTATGTCTAATACCCCTATTTTAAAGTCTTCGATTGCCAAAAAAATCGCCATGGCACTTTCCGGCCTGTTCCTTGTTTCTTTTCTTTCGATACATTTTATAATCAATTTAACTTCGGTATTTAGTGAGGATTTATTTAACACATTAGCTCATTTTATGGGCAACAATCCACTCATTCAGTTTGCCATGCAACCAATTTTAATTTTGGGAGTTTTGTTTCATTTTATTATGGGCTTTATATTAGATTTCAAGAATCGAGCTTCTAGACCAATTGGCTATGCAAAGTATAATGGTTCTGCAAATGCTTCGTGGCCGTCGAGAAATATGATTATTTCTGGCATTGTGGTTTTGTCATTTTTAGGATTGCATTTTTATGATTTTTGGATTCCAGAAATAGTATATAAGTATGTTGAGGCAAAGCCGATTGCTACAGAAAGATATTTTCATGAGTTGGCGGAGAAATTCAACAGCCCCATCAGAACAGCAATTTATTGTATGTCATTTTTCTTTTTGTTCTTGCACTTATGGCACGGATTCAATTCCTCTTTTCAGTCAGTAGGAATGAATAATAAGTATTCTAAAACGCTACATAAATTTGGATATGCTTTTGCGGTGATTGTTCCTTTTGGATTTATTTTCATTGCACTTTTTCATCACTTTAATCATTAATCAATAATGGCTTTAGATTCAAAAATACCTAACGGACCGATATCGGAGAAGTGGACCCACTACAAGGACCACATTAATTTGGTAAATCCGGCCAATAAGCGAAATCTTGACATTATAATTGTTGGAACTGGTTTAGCTGGAGGATCTGCTGCCGCAACGCTTGCAGAGCTAGGATATAATGTTAAAGCATTTTGTTTTCAAGATTCGCCACGTCGAGCGCATTCTATTGCCGCACAGGGAGGGATTAACGCGGCAAAAAATTATCAGGGAGATGGAGATTCTACTTTTCGCTTATTTTATGATACAGTTAAGGGGGGAGATTATCGTGCTAGAGAAGCAAACGTGCATCGTTTAGCTGAGGTTTCAACAAACATAATTGACCAATGTGTAGCGCAAGGAGTGCCCTTTGCCCGAGAGTATGGCGGATTATTAGACAATCGTTCTTTTGGAGGAACACTAGTATCGCGAACATTTTATGCAAAAGGACAAACAGGACAACAATTATTGCTAGGGGCTTATTCAGCGATGAATAGGCAAATTGGTCGTGGAAAGATAAAAATGCACAACAGGCACGAAATGTTAGATTTGGTAATTGTTGATGGAAAAGCGAGGGGAATCATTGCAAGAGATTTAGTAAGCGGAAAAATTGAGCGCCACTCAGCTCACGCAGTTGTAATAGCTTCAGGGGGATACGGAAACGTCTTTTTTCTTTCAACAAACGCTATGGGCAGTAATGTAACTGCTGCCTGGAAAATACACAAACGAGGCGCTTTTTTCGCGAATCCTTGTTACACGCAAATTCACCCGACGTGTATTCCCGTGTCAGGCGACCATCAAGCGAAACTTACTTTGATGTCAGAATCATTGCGTAATGATGGCCGAATTTGGGTTCCGGCCAAATTGGAAGACGCAAAAATGATTCGAAAGGGAAAATTAAAACCCACCCAATTAGCCGAAGAAGATCGCGATTATTATCTGGAGCGTCGTTACCCAGCATTTGGCAATTTGGTTCCCCGCGATATTGCATCGCGCGCTGCCAAAGAACGATGCGATGCTGGTTTTGGTGTTAATAAAACGGGAGAAGCCGTTTACTTAGATTTCGCTGCTGCCATTGAACGTTACGGAATAGATCAAGCCCGGCTAAAGCATTTAGATGAAAACGATAAGCAATTAGTTATTAAATTGGGGACGGAAATTGTGGCCAATAAATATGGAAATCTTTTTCAGATGTATGAGAAAATAGTGGATGAAGACCCCTATTCTACGCCGATGATGATTTATCCTGCGGTTCATTATACCATGGGAGGAACGTGGGTTGATTACAATCTGCAAACAACAATTCCTGGTTGCTTTTCAGTTGGGGAATCTAACTTCTCTGATCATGGTGCCAATCGATTGGGAGCATCTGCTTTGATGCAAGGCTTAGCCGATGGGTATTTTGTTTTGCCTTACACTATTGGAGATTATTTAGCCCCAGATATCAAAATGGGAAAAATTAATACAGATACTCCCGAGTTTGATGCCGCAGAGAAAAATGTGATCGATCAGATTAGTCGTTTGATGAATAACGGAGGAAGTAAGCCAGCAGATTATTTTCATAAGAAATTAGGAAAAATAATGTGGGATAAAGTAGGGATGTCAAGAAACGAAAAGGGTTTAAAAGAAGCGCAGCAGGAAATTGCTCAAATCAGAGAAGACTTTTATAAGGAGGTAAAAATTCCCGGGACACCCGATAGTTTTAACCCAGAATTAGCAAAAGCAATGCGTGTGGCTGATTTTCTGGAATTAGGGGAACTTTTCGCTAAAGATGCCTTGCATAGAAATGAATCTTGTGGTGGACATTTCAGGGAGGAGTATCAAACAACTGATGGTGAGGCGCAAAGAGACGATGAAAATTTCGCCTATGTTGCTGCATGGGAGTATAAAGGAAATCCTAGCGATGCCATTCTTCACAAGGAAGAATTGGTTTACGACAATGTAAAATTAGTTCAAAGAAGTTATAAATAATAGTGACGCTTAACCAGCAAGAACCATGAAATTAGCATTAAAAATTTGGCGCCAAAGTAACGCTAGCTCAAAAGGAAAGATGGTGGATTACACCGTGGACAAAATAGAACCAGACATGTCTTTTCTTGAAATGTTGGACATATTAAACGATGAGTTAATTGTTAAAGGAGAAGACACCGTTGCTTTCGACCATGACTGCCGAGAAGGAATTTGTGGTATGTGCTCTTTATTTATTAACGGTGAGGCACATGGACCGGATAGACTTGTTACCACTTGTCAGCTGCATATGCGTAAGTTTAAAGACGGCGACACCATTTACATTGAGCCATTTAGAGCAAAAGGTTTTCCGGTAATAAAAGACCTTGTTGTTGATAGAAGCGCTTTCGATAGAATTCAGCAATCCGGCGGATTTATTTCCGTAAACACCTCTGGGAATACAATTGATGCCAATACAATACCGATACCAAAACACGATGCTG
Source organism: Chryseobacterium gleum (assembly GCA_945877045.1). Lineage (GTDB taxonomy): Bacteria > Bacteroidota > Bacteroidia > Flavobacteriales_D > Crocinitomicaceae > UBA952. The sequence goes on along the minus strand of CAMCQW010000065.1, from coordinate 4,318 downwards.
ATAAAGCGTTTGATGCGGCAACTTGTATAGGTTGTGGAGCCTGTGTTGCCACATGTAAAAACTCTTCTGCCATGTTGTTTGTAGCGGCGAAGGTTTCCCAATTCTCGTTACTACCGCAGGGGAAATTAGAGGCCAGAGACCGCGTAATTAATATGGTGAATCAAATGGATGCAGAAGGATTTGGAAATTGCACGAATACCGGTGCATGTGAAGTAGAGTGTCCTAAAGGGATTTCGTTAGAAAATATTGCTAGAATGAATAGGGAATACTTAAAGTCGTCGTTAACTTAAAAAGGGATTTTAATAAATAAAAGGCGGGATTATTTAATTTTTTTCCCTTCACCATCTTTATACCATCCAGTGTTTTCACTAGATTCGACAGGCACATTCGACTTTGCATTGAACTTACGTTGCACGTTCATCCAATAGGCGAAACCAAAAAAGCCCACGAATAATAAAAAGTTATTGAAATTGTTTTGAATAAACTCAAAAAAGCCAAAAGCCCACTTAAATAAATCTCCAATAGAATAAATAATATCTGTCCAACTCATACTATATTTTTTTTACGCGACAAAGTAAAGAAAAAAAAAGCAATAATGAGTAAATTAATCAATTTCCCCCATTATATTAAACGTTTCTTTGGAGGCATTTTGTTCTGCTTCTTTTTTATTTCCTCCTGTACCAGTACCATATGCCGTTTTATTAATTCTAACTTCAATAGAATAATTATTGACCCCTTGGTGCTTATTCTCAGAAACCACAATAAATTCCAGTGGCAATCTTTTCTTTTGACACCAAATTATTAATCGGGATTTAAAATCAATTTCCTCCTCCAATAATTTATTAACATCCACAAACTTTCTTAACACATGATTCCGAAGACTCTGTCTCACTTGTTTATAGCCACCATCTAGATAGAGGGCACCCATCAGTGCTTCAAAAGCATTTCCCTCTATAGAAGGAAGGTTTATCGTTCTTGCTGTGCTATAATTGAGATGGTTCCGAATCCCCATTTTTTCACCTATTTCAGAAAGGGTCTTACGATTCACAATTTTTGACTTTAACTTAGTTAAATATCCCTCATCGTCTCCTGGGTATTTTTCATATAAGTATTCAGCAATAACGGCATCAAGTATTGCATCCCCTAAAAACTCAAGTCGTTCATTAGATTCTTCCACCTCATTTTTTCCGGTGATGGACTTATGAGAAAGTGCCTTCTGAAAAAAACTAAGATTCGTGGGACGGTAACCAAAAGATTGAATAATAAAACGAATTAACTTTATCTCATCCTGAGATTTTTTCTTTGAAAAGAAGGAGTTTAAAACACCCAAGGATTAATGGAATTTCTTAACTATAACACTTGTATTGTGCCCCCCGAATCCGAAGGTATTAGACATAGCAACATTTACCACTCTTTTTTGGAATTTATTGAATGTAAAGTTAAGTTTAGGATTTAATGCAGGATCGTCCGTAAAATGATTAATCGTAGGAGGAACCAAATCATGTTTAACACTTAGTACACATGCTATCGCTTCGATTGCACCGGCAGCACCAAGTAAGTGCCCGGTCATTGATTTCGTTGAACTGATATTTAATTGTAAAGCATGATCACCAAAGACGGCCTCAATGGCTTTTACTTCTGCTATATCACCAAGTGGGGTAGATGTTCCATGTACATTTACATAATCAACATCAGAAGGACTTAATTCAGCATCTTCCAATGCAGCGATCATCGTGTTTCTAGCACCAATCCCTTCGGGATGAGGCGCCGTCATGTGATAGGCATCACCGGACATTCCACCTCCAGCAACTTCTGCGTAAATTTTTGCCCCACGTTTAAGCGCATGTTCAAGTTCTTCAAGGATTAAAGCACCAGCACCTTCTCCTAAAACAAAACCATCTCGATCTAAATCAAATGGTCGTGATGCCGTTTCGGGCGAATCATTTCTTGTAGACAAGGCTTTTAAAGCGTTAAATCCTCCCATTCCCATTTGATTAACAGCAGCCTCAGACCCGCCAGTAACAATCGCATTAGCTTTGCCTAGGCGAATTAAGTTAAAGGCATCTATTATGGCATTGGTAGCGGATGCACAAGCAGAAACCGTAACGTAATTAGGTCCTCGGAAACCATATTTGATTGAAATATGTCCAGAGGCAATATCAGCAATCATTTTGGGAATAAAAAAAGGATTAAAACGTGGTGATCCATCCCCCTCAAAAAAGCTTTGTGCTTCATCTTGAAAAGTTTTCAACCCGCCAACCCCAGAACCCCAAACAACACCAATCCGATCGCAATTTGGATTGCTTTCCATAAGCTTAGCGTCTTCTATTGCTTGTGTGGCAGAAACTAGCGCATATTGAGAAAACTGATCTAACTTTCGGGCTTCTTTCCTATCTAAATGTTCTTCGATGTTGAAACCCTTCAACTCACACGCAAAATGGGTTTTAAATAAATCAGCATCAAATTGCTTAATTTGTGCCGCTCCACTTTTACCAGCAATTAGTGCATCCCAAAAGGAATTCACATCATTACCTATAGGCGTTAGTGCGCCCAAACCTGTTATTACGACTCGTTTGAGTTGCATAGTGATTAAAAAAAGACGGGTGTCTTATTTATGGTTACTTTCTATATAAGCAATTGCGTCACCAACAGTTTGAATCCCTTCAGCTTTGTCATCTGGAATAGAAATATTGAATGATTTTTCAAACTCCATAATCAATTCAACAGTGTCTAAAGAATCAGCACCTAAATCGTTTGTGAAACTTGCCTCATTGGTAACTTCTGCTTCTTCAACATTAAGTTTATCAACAATAATTGCTATAACTTGATCTTTTATTTCAGACATTTATTTAAATTTTAATTTGGTTTACGTGTGCAAAGAAAAAAACAAACAATCAAATATCAAAATTATTCCACCTTTATTATTTAATAAATACTTTTTTACAGCTGATTTTTAAGTCATTGTATTGCTTAATTTTGCGTTGTGAATTCAAAAAAAAACATCGCTATCTTTATTTCAGGCAAGGGTTCCAACGCCAAAAACATCATTGATTATTTTCATGATTCAACTAAAATAAAGGTAAAATTTGTTTTTACAACAGGCGAAAATCATGATTTTCAAGACTATTGTATACAAAAAGGCGTCCAATTCTTTTCCTCGGATGAAAAAGAGTCTTATACACAGCAGCAAATAACCTTGTGTTCTACCAATAATATAGATTGGGTTATTTTGGCAGGGTATTTAAAACAAATTCCAGTAGAATTCATCAGTAGACTAAACCATAAAATAATAAATCTACATCCATCGCTGTTGCCTAAATTTGGGGGAAAGGGGATGTATGGTAAAAATGTTCATGCGGCTGTATTAGCAGAAAAAGAATCAAAATCAGGAATAACAATACATCTAGTGAACGAAGTTTTCGATCAAGGAAAAATTATGAATCAATACGAATGCGATATTGATCTTGGAGAGACAATAGCTTCTTTAGAGGAAAAAATACACGCCTTAGAACAACGTCACTTTCCGAATGCAATTTTGAATATTATTGAACAATTATCTTTTAATGAATAGCTTCTTCTAAGAATTTACCAAACCAATAACAATCTTCAAAACTATTATATAGCGGGGCCGGTGCTATGCGAATAACGTTTGGTTCTCTCCAATCAGCCACAACGCCATTTTTGCTCAGTTTTTCAAACAACTCCTTTCCTTTTCCATGTACAAGCATCGATAATTGTGCCCCTCTTTTAGTTGGTTCTGAGGGGGTAATTATTTCAAAAGAACAAGTTGTTTTATTTCTTTCCGATACGTCTAGAATAATATATTCCAAGTAAGCGGTTAACAAATCCCTTTTTTCAGAGATGCGCCTCATACCAGCTTTTTTAAAAATTTCCAACGAAGCAAGTTGTACCGCCATACCAAGCACAGGTGCGTTGCTCAATTGCCACCCTTCGGCTCCAGGAATAGGAGAAAACCCAGGTTTCATTTCAAATCGTGTGTCTTTATTATGTCCCCACCAACCCGCAAAGCGAGGTAAATTTGTGTTATTGGCATGTCTTTCATGAACAAACATTCCCGCAACTCCACCTGGCGATGAATTCAAGTATTTATAACCACACCAAGCAGCAAAATCGACGCCCCAAGCGTTAAGAGATAACTCAACATTTCCAGCAGCGTGAGCCAAATCAAAACCCACTTTTGCCCCCACCGAATGGCCAGCATTGGTGATGGATTTCATGTCAAATAATTGCCCCGTATAATAATTCACCCCACCGATCATTACTAAAGCCAATTCGTCTCCGATTTCGTTTATTTTGG
>CAMCQW010000064.1 GCA_945877045.1 Chryseobacterium gleum | reverse complement strand
CTAAGCGCCTATAATGGACAAGAGGCCACATTGATTGCACAAGGAATTCGTGTTTTCTCAACAAGTGCGACTGTAGCACAGGATTTAGAACCAGAATACATTACCATTTCTGATGATAATACAAAGGCCTACGTGGGAATTCAAGAAGCGAATGCACTTTTGACGATTGACCTTACAAATAATACGATAATAAGCCTAGCTGCTTTGGGCTATAGCTCATATGGTAATGCATCGAATAACGCATTAGACGCCTCTGATCAAAGTGGTGCCATCTTAATTACAGGAGATCTACCGATTAAAGGTGCTTATATGCCTGACGCAATTAGCTTTGGAACAATAGGAGGCCAGGGATATATTTTTACAGCCAATGAAGGCGATTCGCGCGAGTTTGCTACTGTAATAGATGCTAATAGAATCAATTCGGCCACCTTTACTAATCTTGACCCAATTGCTTTCCCTGATGCGAGTATACTTAAAAACAGCAAGTTTCTTGGTAGGCTTAGTGCCTTAAAATATTCAGGAGACACGGATGGAGACGGCGATTATGATGAATTGCATGTTATGAGTGGAAGATCTTTTAGTATTCGAAATGCGACAACCGGTGCGCTTGTTTATGATTCTAAGGATTTAATTGAGCAGATAATAGCCAATCACCCAACTTTTGCCGCTATTTTTAATGCGTCAAATTCCAGCGGCGTTCCATCTTTAAAAAATCGAAGCGATGATAAAGGTCCAGAGGTTGAAGGAATTTATTTTCAAACAATAAATGGTAAGCCGTATGTTTTTCTAGCATTAGAAAGAGTTGGTGGTGTTATGGTTTTTAATGTGGCGAACCCCTTATCACCAGTTTTTGTTGCTTATCGAAATAATAGATCAACCACATTAAGCGGTCCAGACTTAGGAGCAGAAGGAATTATCACCATTCCCGCAGCGAGTTCACCGAATGGCAACGATATTGTGATTTTGGCAAACGAGGTTAGCTCAACGTTATCTATCTATCAAGTAAATACTTGTGCCACAGCAGCAGGCGCCGTTGTTACAGCTGCCGCCAACGCTTTTTGTGCAGGCACGAATACAACGCTTTCGATTCCTGGTTCAATTGGAAGTTCCTACCAGTGGTTGCTAAATGGGCAACCAATAATTGGACAGACAAGTACACAATTGATAGCAGCACAAGCTGGTTCATATGCAGTTATGGTAAATAGCTTACCACTTGCCTGCTCAGATACCTCTTTGATTAAAGTAATAACAGTAAATCCATTGCCGGTTGTATCGGCGGGTGTTGACCAAACGGTTTGTGGTGGTGGGAGTGTTACATTTGTAGCCTCGGGCGCGACGAATTATGTATGGAATAACGGAGCGACGGGTGCTTCTTTAACCGTTCAAACAGGAACCAGCCCATCAAGCACTAGCTATTCCGTAAGCGGGACAAACATTGTTACAGGATGTTCAAACAATGACCAGGTAGTTGTAAATGTACTAGGATTACCAGCTGTTTTTGCTGGAAATGACCAAACAGTTTGTGCAGGAGCCACAGTAGTATTGATAGGGTCAGGTGCAACAAGTTATTCTTGGAACAATGGTGTTGTAAATAATTTAGGATTTGTTGCACAAGCAACACAGACCTATACGTTGACAGGAATCGATTTAAATTTATGTCAGAATACTGATCAGATTACAGTAAACGTTAATCCTACCCCAACAGTATCGGCAAGTACAAATCAATCAGTATGTGCTGGTTTACCTGTAACCCTTAATGGAAGCGGCGCTTTAACATACACATGGAATAATGGCGTTACAAATGCAGTTCCCTTTATCCCTGCCTCAACAGCCACTTACACGGTAACAGGCACCAATCTACAAGGCTGTACAAATACCGCCACAACAACCGTAACAGTTAATGCTCTTCCAGTAGTATCAGCGGGTTTAAATCAATCAGTATGTGCCGGGTCACCAATAACCCTTAATGGAAGTGGTGCTTTAACATACACATGGAATAATGGAGTAACAAATGGAGTAAGCTTAATCCCTGCATCAACAGCAACGTATACTGTAACAGGTACCGATCTACAAGGTTGCATAAATACTGCCACGACAACCGTAACAGTTAATGCACTTCCAGTAGTATCGGCAAGCATAAATCAATCAGTATGTGCAGGTTCACCAATAACCCTTAACGGAAGTGGCGCTAGTACATACACATGGAATAATGGAGTAACAAATGGAGTAAGCTTTGTCCCTGCCGCAACGACAATATATACTGTAACAGGCACCGATCTACAAGGCTGCACTGGTACAGCAACGACGACAGTGACAGTAAATTCGCTCCCAATTGTTTCCGCTGGTGTTGACCAAGCGGTTTGCGCAGGAGCTTCAGTGATCCTAACAGGAAACGGCGCTAGTACATACACATGGAATAATGGAGTAACAAATGGAGTATCCTTTATACCAGCCTCATCAGCAACTTATACCTTGACAGGAACCAATACCTTTGGTTGTGGCAATCAAGACCAAATCTCTATTACTGTTAATAGTTTGCCAACCATCAATGTCGGTCCAAACGCAACTATTTGTGAAGGAGAATCAATAGTTCTGCAGGCTACTGGTGCTGTAAGCTATACATGGAATAATGGCCAGCCAAATGGTGCGGTGATTTATCCTACCCAGCCATCATCTAGTTATTCGGTGGTAGGTGTAGACGCTAATAATTGTCAAGGTACAGCAACGCTTCTTGTTTCGGTAAATCCTTTGCCAGTTGTCAACACAATTTCTGACACACTTGTTTGTGACTACAATGTACCAGTGCAATTAAATGTTCTTGGAAATGCTAGTTCATTTACCTGGAGTAATGGAACCGTTGGCTATTCGATTTCGATTTCGCAAGCAGGCACCTATACTGTTATAGGAGAATTAAATGGCTGCACAGATTCAAGCAGCATCGTGGTAGTATTAGACCCTTGTTTGGGGATTTATGAAGAAGATTTATTTGCTCTTTCTTATTATCCCAATCCAACGCAAAAAGAGGTGTATGTATCTTTTAATATGCCTATATCTGCCACCATCTCTATTTTGACCATGGACGGAAGGGTATTATTTATCGACAAGTTAATTAATAAATCGGAAACAATTCTAGACTTCTCTTCAATAGCCTCAGGTTCTTATTTAATAAAATTAGATCAGAATGGCGAGACGAACTTAATAAAGGTAATTAAAGAGTAATCCAAGACTTTGTTAGGCTTATTTGTTGGTGGTTCTTCGTGTCGAGTAGATTATCCCTACCTGTTTTAAACAAACCAGTCTTCATATCTATTTGCGCCTTAATCTTCGCTTAAAGTTTAGGAAACATCAAAGGTCCATCTTTGTTGGAAATTAACAAAATGAGAAGAGAAGTTGACTTGGTTGTTATTTCAGATGTGCACCTTGGAACCTATGGTTCCCGGGCAGAAGAATTGGTTAAATACTTGAGGAGTATTAAGCCAAAGACTTTGGTATTGAATGGCGATATTATTGATATATGGCAATTTTCAAAGCGTTATTTTCCTGCTTCGCACATGCAGGTCATTCGAGAAATAACGTCTTTCCTGAGTCAGGGCACAATGGTTTATTATGTCACAGGAAATCACGATGAAATGTTACGGAGATTTACGGGCTTTAAAATCGCGAATTTCGAAATAGTCAATAAAATTGTGTTAAATCTTCCAACAGGTCGAGCTTGGATTTTTCATGGAGATGTGTTTGACACAACGATGAGACATTCAAAATGGTTAGCAAAGCTTGGCGGAAAAGGGTATGACATCCTTATAATGATAAATACCTTCATGAATTGGGTCAGTGAAAAACTTGGCAGAGGAAGGATATCCTTGTCAAAAAAAATAAAAAACAGCGTAAAGGGCGTTGTGAGTTATGTAAGTAATTTCGAACTAACTGCTGCGGAGCTTGCGATTACTAATGGGTATGATTATGTTATTTGTGGTCACATCCATCAACCAGAAATAAAAGAACTTCAAACGAAGAACGGTGAAAAGGTGATGTACCTTAATTCAGGAGATTGGGTTGAGAATTCAACGGCTTTAGAATACCATGAAGGCGAATGGAAACTTTATTTTGAGGATCAAAACCTGCAAAAAAACATAAAAAGCGAATTGCTAAAATCTCGTAGAGAAGAACTTTCAATTGAGGTTTTACTTGCTGAAATCACACAAAACATCATAAAAACATAGCCTATGAAAGTGTTATATGCGATACAAGGAACGGGCAATGGCCATTTAAGTCGGGCGGAGGATATTGTCCCATACTTAAGAAAAAGATGCCAAGTGGATATTTTGGTGAGCGGCACTCAATCCCAGTTACGCCCGTCATTCTCTATAGATTATCAATTGAGAGGAATGAGCTTTATGTCATCTAAAAAAGGGAAGGTAGACCTCATCAAAACGGCAGTTAACACCAACATCTTTAAGTTTTTCAAAGAAATCAGCCAATTTCCCGCTAAAAAATACGACTTAATAATTAGTGATTTTGAACCAATTTCTGCTTGGTCGGCAAAGTACCATGGCGTAAAGTCAGTAGAATTAAGCCATCAGGCAGCGGTTTCTCATCCTAATTCACCAAAACCGGTAGAAAAAAGTCGAATAGGGAATTTTATTTTAGGGAATTATTGTCCTAGTTATCATAAGTATGGATTTCATTTCGAATCATACGCGCCTTCCATTTTCACCCCAGTTATCAGAGAAAACATAAGGCGATTGGAATCGGAAAACCGCGGGCATTATACGGTTTATTTACCTGCGTATCACGATGATTTCATCGTTCAAACGTTAATGCACTTTAATGCTGAGTGGCAGGTGTTTTCGAAATATGCAACTTGCCGCTATCGTGTTAATAATGTATGGGTGAATCCAATTGACGCTGAAAATTTCACAGAGAGTTTAAGGACATCTGAGGGGGTGCTTTGTGGTGCGGGGTTTGAATTACCCGCAGAAGCATTGTTTCTAAATAAAAAACTAATGGTGATTCCAATGATGGGCCAATATGAGCAACTTTGTAATGCCGAGAGTCTTAAAAAGATGGGGGTTATTATATTAGACAAGTTATGTTTATTACATCGCAGAACGATTAGCTCATGGCTAATGAGTTCAAATCATATAGTGGTGAATTATCCAAATAGGACGGAGCAAATTATTGATACTATTTTTAATGATTTAATGCCATTGGAAAATGAGGTCCAGACTCCTCAATTAATCGATTTAGTCGGCATTTGACTCAAGGCTAAATAATGCTTATATGTTTCTACTTGCGCGTGAAATGGAGCAAGGTTTGTTGATCGATAAATATTTTTAAAATCTCCGGTAATTAAGCGAGATTTTACACTTCCCTTCCATTGAAAATCAAAGATAAGCGCAAGTTCTTTTTGTATTTTTTTATCAAGAATTGGAATTCCGACCTCAATACGTTTATCAATATTTCGCTCCATTAAATCGGCACTTAAAATATAGTAAAGTGGCTCTCCGCCATTTTCAAAAACAAGCATGCGAGAATGTTCTAAATAACGATCTACAATACTTATTACGGTGATATTTTTAGGAATGCCCTTTCCTTCGGTTTTTATACAACAAATGCCACGAATGATCATTTCTATTTTAACCCCAGCGGTACTAGCTTCGTATAATTTTTCTATAAGAGGAACGTCGGTTAGATTATTCAACTTGATTTTTATTCCGGCGGGCAATCCTTTCTTTACATTATCAATCTCCCCATCTATTAACTTATATATTTTTCTTCTAGTGTTAATCGGAGAAACAATTAAATGTCTAAATAAGGCCCTCTCTAAATTATTTTCTAATAAACGAAAAACCTTCTTGATTTCGTTTGACAAAGACGGATTAGAGGTTAATAAAGCAAAATCGGTATACGTTCTTGATGATTTTTCATTAAAATTCCCTGTTCCTATATAGCTGATAAATTGTTCTTTCTTATCAATGAACCGAGTGATTTGCAACATTTTTGAATGCACCTTAAGGTTTTGTGCTCCATGGATAACCTTTGCTCCATTTTCACGAAGGCGATTTGACCAATAAAGATTATTTGCCTCATCAAACCGTGCTTGTAACTCCATAATTACCGTGACAACTTTTCCATTGAAAACAGCCGCCAAAAGAGCATTCATTATCTGTGATTTTTTCGCAACGCGGTAAATGTTTATTTTTATTTCCTTTACATAGGGGTCTATCGCGGCTTCACGCAAAATATCGACAACGTAATCAAATTTTTGATACGGAAAGTGTAAAAACACATCTTGTTTACTGATAACATCAAGTAAACTTGTTGCATTTTCTAACGATTTATGTGCGCAGGGATCTTGCACAGGATATTGTAAACCAGGCAGGTCAAATGTTGGAAACCCGATAAAATCTTTAAAATTATGATACTTCCCTCCCGGAATTGTATTTACGCCACGGGTTAAATTTAAGGACCTCAAAAGGTGATCTAACAAATCTTTGGGCATGTTTTCATCATAAACAAATCGGACAGGGTCTCCCTTTTTCCGTTGCTTAACCCCCTTTTCTATTTTATCAAAAAAGGTCAGGGCAATATCGTCGTCTAAGTCTAATTCAGCATCCCGCGTAAATTTAAAGGTGTAGGCTTCAATAGTTGTAAAATCATATATAGCAAATATTTCATGTAAATGAAGGCGAATAATATCGTCTTGTATAATCACATGGTGCTTGTCTTTTTCATTGATAGTGTAGAATCGGGACAATTCCTGAGGCACTTGAATTAATGAATAATGCGCGGGCTTCCCTTTCAAGGAAATTTTCACAGCCAAGTATATAGCATAATCCCTTAATCGTGGAAAGGAATTCTTTTTGCTTAGCATTATAGGAAAAATAGCGTGTTTTAGTTCTTTATGAAAGTAGGCAGAAAGAATTTTTTTCTGCGATTCGCTAACGGTTGTGTCGTCCAAATGAATGATTCCCACCTTTTCTAGGCCAACTAAAACCTGCTGATAAGCGCTCTCAAACTTCTCTTGTTGTTTTAATACAACACGTCGAATTTCTTTGTAAAGGTCTTCCGCATTGCCATTATATCCGATCATTTTTTTTTGGCGGTAAACACTCATTCGGCGAATATTTGCAACCCTTACACGGTAAAACTCATCCAGGTTATTAGAGTAAATGCCCAGAAAACGCATTCGTTCAATGAGGGGAACCTTCTCGTCTAAAGCTTCTTGTAATACCCGGTCATTAAAGCAAAGCCAACTTAATTCTCTATTTACTATTTTCATTTTTTGTGCAAAAGTGTGGGAAAAGGTAAGGGTTTAATGTTAACAGAATGTTACGCAACACAATTCATTCAAATTCGATTAAAACACTTCCTTTTTCAACGATTGCTCCTTCCGAAATTAATATGCGTTTAACGATCCCCCAACCATCTGCTTTTAGGGCATTTTCCATTTTCATGGCCTCTAGAGAGAACAGGGTGTCTCCCGCAACAACTTCTTGTCCTTCTTTAACACTAATGGATAATACTCTTCCGGGCATGGGTGATTTAAACTCTTTAATTTTTTTTATTTTAGGTTTGTCAAGCCCCAACGCGGAAATTAAATCATCTAACTCATGCTTTTTCCGAACATGAAAAACCCGGTGGTTTATTTTTATAACGAGCTTTCGCTCTTCTGATTTTTCCTCTTGAATTTCTCCATGAAAGACCTTTCCTTGAAAAACTAAGTCAAAAAATTTGTGGTTATGCCATTCAACGAACGCGCCATCTGTATGCTGAATAGCTTCGTTGTCAAAATACCAGTTATTATTTTTCATAAATCCATTTTTAGTTTGAAATTAACTGCAGATAAATTTCTGTGTCCCCTTCATTTTCAATATCAATTTTAGTGGATTCCGGGATACTTTTTATAGGTAATAGAACATCCGCCAAAACTTCAGCACAAATATATGTCTTGTTTTTTTCAAGTGCGTCTTCGATGAATTCATTCGAAGAATACTGAACGATAATTCTATCGGTTACATCAAAATCCTTTTCTTTTCTTAGCGCTTGAACTCGGTTTACGAATTCTCGTGCTATTCCCTCTGCATGAAGTTCTTCTGTAATGGTAATATCTAAGGCAACTGTTAACTCGCCATCGCTAGCGACTAAAAGCCCAGGAATGTCCTTGGCGCTTATTTCAAAATCTTCTAATTCTAAGCGAACAAGGACTCCTTCGATTTCTTTTTCCCACAGCTTTTCATTTTCAATTTGCCGAATTTTATCTTGATTAAAGTTGGCAACTTCTGTAGAAATGCCCTTCATTTGCGCACCAAATTTCTTCCCGATGGATTTAAAATTAGGACGGATGTTTTTAACAAGCATGGTCCCATCATCCTTTATTAAGGTTAAAGATTTTACATTTACTTCAGACAGAATCAAATCCTGAATCTCCGTTACGCTGTTTGAAAACTCTTCGCTTAATGCAGGCACCAAAATCCGAGCTAAGGGCTGTCGCACTCTTATTTTTTCTTTTTTTCGAAGTCCGAGTACTAAGGACGAGAGTCGCTGAGCAATTAACATCCTGCCTTCAAGTGCCGAATCTATTTCCTTTTTATTACTTATTGGAAAATCACACAAATGGACAGAACTAATATCCGTTTTACTAGTGATGCTATTTAAATCCATAAATAATCGATCCATAAAAAAGGGGGCAATTGGAGACGCAAGGATGGCTATTTGTTCTAAGCAGGTGTAGAGCGTTTGATAGGCAGATAGTTTGTCTATTGCGTTGTCACTTTTCCAAAAACGACGTCTACAAAGTCGTACATACCAATTTGATAATTGGTCAGACACAAACTCTTGGATGAGTCGCCCCGCCTTTGTTGGCTCATAGGATTCGTAAGCAGCATCAACATCTGAAATCAAACTATTGAGTTTAGAGATAATCCAGCGATCTATTTCTGGTCGCTTCTCTAA